>NZ_MUOA01000072.1:0-67430 GCF_002001065.1 Pseudomonas sp. A25(2017)
TTTGAACACTTGAAGGGTTCACCCAGAGGCGCAGGCTTGTTCCTATCGTCGGTCTAGGCCAGATGCATTCTTTATCGGCGCTTGGGTGAAAGGAGGAGGGGTGAAATCTCCCACGGTCTGTACTGCGCGAACAGTCAGAATCGAGCTTTGTCCCTCCTCCTCCCTTCAAGTCCTACCATACAAGCGGGCTTGCTCGCGAAAGCGGCGGGTCAGCTTGCATCGATGCTGATGCTGCTGACGTCATCGCGAGCAGGCTCGCTCCCACAAGGATTTTGTGTCGAATCCATATGCAGTGAGTATCCGCAACCCCCTGTGGGAGCGAGCCTGCTCGCGATAGCGGCGGATCAGTCTGCGATGATGTTGGCTGTTCCGACCCCTTCGCGAGCAAGCCCGCTCCCACAAGAATTTTGTGTCGAATCCAGATGCTGTGAAAACCCGGGCCCCCCTGTGGGAGCGAGCCTGCTCGCGATAGCGGTGGGTCAGCTTGTGGTGATGTTGGATGTGCCGACATCTTCGCGAGCAGGCTCGCTCCCACAAGGGGTTTGTGTCGAACCCGGATGCTGTGAACACCCGCAATCCCTTGCTCACCATCCCCAGAATTGCAACCACCAGCCATAACCCACCAGGCCGCTGGCCAAGACCAGGCATGCCATGGCTGGCAATCGCTGGATCGGTGATACCTCTGTTTGCTGCAGGCGTTTCCAGCCCAGCCATAAACTCCAGGCTATCGCCGCTATCAGCAACACGGCCCGAGCCGGTTGGACCCATTCCAGCAGCAGTCCTTCATAGCGCAACAGTTTGACCGTGGTGGCCGACAAGCCGAGGAACAACCCTGCACCGCCAAGGGGCGTCAGGGTGATGGCTAAGGGCCAATATTGTGCGTTATCCCCCGAGAGGCGTGCCGCCAGGCGCATCAGCAGCATCAGCGAAGTGCCGATCAGCAGCGCACTCATGCCCAGGTACGCGACGATGCAAAAACCATCGAGCCAACTGAAACTGTCATTGAGTTGCGGATAGTGCGTCAACAGCCACCAGGGCGCATTGTCCTGGAGTGCCCAGAGCCAATCATGACTGACCAGCCATTGGGCCAGGCTCTGCTTGAGGTCGATGAACCACGGGCTGACGGTCCACTGGAAGGCGCCCATGGCCAGGCCTATGACACCGAACAACAGCAAGCGAACATCCCAGGGCGAGAGGGTGTCAGCCGTCGAGTGCAGGATTTCCTCGCTGCTGGAGCGGGCAATCAGCCGTACCGCATCGCGCTGGCCGCTGCAGCGACCACAGGCGTGGCAATCGGCGGCGCCGCGCATACGGCGGATGTCCAGCAAGGGCGCGCAGTTGGGAGGAGGGCGACGCGGTGCCGGGTTTTCCAGCCAGCGTTGTTCGTCCACCTGAAAGTGCACCGGCGCCAAGCGAGCAAGCAGGGAGAAGACGCCGCTGACCGGGCACAGGTAACGGCACCACACCCGCTTGCCCCGGGCGAACAACAGGCCGACGATCACCGCGGCGACGGTGGAGCCCCCCAGGATCAGCAACGCCGCCTGGGCGTAGTCGTAGACGCTGATCAGTTGACCGTAGAGGGTGGTCAGGCAGAACGCCAAGGTCGGCCAGCCAGCCCAGCGCAATCCGCGCGGCGCCCCGAGACCCTTGCCGTACTGGCTGGCCCATTCGCTCAAGGCGCCTTCCGGGCACAGCACGCCACACCAGAGCCGCCCGAACAACACGATCGACAGCAACACGAACGGCCACCACAGGCCCCAGAACAGAAACTGCGCCAGCAACGTGAGATTGTCGAACAGGCGTGCCTGGCCGCTGGGCAATGGCAGCAGGGCCGGCACCACCAGCAGCACCGCGTAGAACAACACCACCGCCCATTGCACGGCACGAATGGTTGCACCGTGGCGCCGCATGCCGTCGCCCAGGCGCTGGAGCCAGGGGTTCAGGTCGGGCATGGCAGGTTTTCCGCCTTGCGCGGCCGCAGCCAGCCCGCGACGACGCCCCAATAGCCCAGCCACACCAGCAGCGTCATCGCACTCGGGCTGGCCCGGTAGCCGGTGAAGTCCGCCAGGAACCCGCCGAAACCATGGCCGTCGTCGAGTATTGCGCTGCTGTCCCACAGCGCGTCGCCAATGCCGCGATACACCGCCTCGGGCCAATCCATCGCGAGCAGTTGCCCGCCGACCCGCTCGATACCGCTGACCAACAGCGCCGCCCCCAACAGCAGCAGGATCGCTTCGCTGATGGCAAAGAAACGCGGCCATGAGATGAACCGGCGACTGCTGTGCAGCAAGGAGACGGTCAGCAGCGACAACACCAGCCCGGCCAGCGCGCCCACGGCGAACAAGCCCAGTTGCGGCCCTTGCAGGCGCGCACCGGCGCCATACAGGAACACCACGGTTTCACTGCCTTCGCGGCTGACCGCCAGCAACGCCAGCACCAACAGCCCCAGGCCGCCCTGGCGGCTCAGGCGCTGGTCGGCGTGGCGTGTCAGGTCATGCTTGAGCGTCCTTGCGTTTCGGTGCATCCAGCCGACCATCTGCACGATCAGCAGGCTGGCGACCAGTGCCAACGACGCCTGGAACCATTCATTGGCCGTCCCGCTCATGGCCTCGCCGGCCAGCAGGATCAGGCCGGCGAGCACACCGGAAAGCAACAAGCCCAACGCTGCGCCAGCCCATACATAGCGCAGCAGTTGGCTGGCCTGTTGTTGCCGGCTGACCCAGGCCTGGAGAATCCCGATCACCAACAACGCCTCGACGCTTTCGCGCCAGACAATAAACATCGATTGAGTCATGCAAACGCCTCCTGCTGACCGATTACTGGGCGAGAATCCCGCCCTCGGGCAGTTGCGGATTGAATTCGTCGAAAAACGGATAGCGCCCGGGACGCAGCGGGTGGATGACCACGAAGGTCGTGACACCGGGCGAGAGCACTTTCTCCACGCGCAAAGGCGTGCTTTCGAACTCCGCCGGGCCCTGGCCGATGTTTTTCAGCACGATCTTGAAGCGTTGCCCGGCTGGCACTTCCAGTTGCGACGGGGTGAAATGCCCGTCGCGCATGCTCAGCTCGTAGGTCGGCAGTTCAGCCTGGGCGATTGACGGTTGCAGCAGACCGGCCAGCATCAGCCAGGCCAGGTATGACGGCCAGAATCGGCGATTCATGTTCAGTACCCGCCTTTTTTCCCGATCCCGGCGTAGACGAATTCGTAGTGCAATTCACAGCGCTCGAACCATGGCGCCACGCCGGTTTCCTTGTCGGTATGACGACCGAGGGAGCCATGGCCGCCGGGTGGCAGGACGGTGAACGTCAGTTGATATTTGCCTGGGCCGAGCAGCTTGACGTTGTCGCCATAGTGCGGCCCGTCGTTGGCGACCATGGCGTGGAAGTCGCCCTTGAGTGCGGTGTCGTTGCCTTGTTTCTTCAGCTGGAACGACACATTGAGATAGGGCACGAAGCTGCCTTCCTGGAAGCCCAGCTGGTTGTCCGCCGTGGCGCGGATGTCGGCTTCCAGGTGAACGTCGGAATCGGCCGTGGCCCGCATCATCCCGGCGGGTGCCATTTCAATCGGTTGCAGGTACACCGCACCGACCTCCAGTCCTGGGCACAGTTGCGGTTCGCCGATGGGGTATTCCTTGGCCTGGGCCAGTGGTGCGAGAAACAGCAGGGCCAGAGGTAGAGTGGCAAGTGTGCGCATGATGACTTCCTGGTTGGCTAAATGATGGCGCCGAGTCTAGGAAGCTTTGCTGCGAATAATAATGATTCTTGTCAATTTTTAGCGCGAATTCTTGATCGGCGAACGCCTATTCGCTGCTGCGCGGCTGTTCTTGATCAGGATCAAGGGAGGTCGTGCCTCGACGGGGTAGGGTACGGGTACACCCATCGGTTATGCGGGGTCGTCATGGCAAAGCCCTTTCCCATCAGTCCCAAACATCCCGAGCGCATCTGTTGGGGCTGTGATCGTTACTGTCCGACCAGTGCGCTGGCCTGCGGCAACGGTGCCGATCGAACGATGCACCCGGCCGAGATGATCGGGGACGATTGGTACCTACATGGGGATTGGGGGTTGGAGCTGGTCGACATTACCGCCAAGGTCATCGATCCAAGCGCCACTCACGTGAAGGTGTAGGAGCTGTCGAGTGCAACGAGGCTGCGATCTTCCCAAAAACACTTGAATCTCAAGAGAAAGATCAAAAGATCGCAGGCTTCGCCAGCTCCTACAGAACCGAGCGGGAGCAAGCTCCCTCGCCACAATGGATCACACGCGCCTTAGAGCTTCGGCAACTGCCCGATCCGCCCCATCATCTCGGTCACGATCTGCAAGTCCAACAGGAACTGCTCGACCGTCTTGAACTCGTTGTCGTTGTGCCCGGTGTACTTGACGTCGGGCATGGCCAGGCCGAACTGCACGCCATTGGGCAAGTCATGAACCGAAGTGGCGCCGGCAGAGGTGCCGTATTTGTGTTCCATGCCCAGGTTCTCCGTGGCGACGGCCAGCAGCGCCTTGACCCATTCGCCTTCGGGGTTGCGGTACATCGGCTCGTCAATGGAGGCGTCGAAGGCGACGGCGACCTGGGATGTCTTGGTCCAGGCAGACAGCTTGTCGGTGATCTCAGTCTTCAGTGCCTCGGTCGGCTTGCCAACCGGAACCCGCAGGTTGACCGCCAGCTTGAAGGTCTTGTCATCCATCCCGACGTAGGTCAGCGTGGCGGTCAGCGGCCCCATGAACGCGTCGGAAAAGCCGATGCCCAATTTTTTGCCCAGGTAATCCAGGCCCCAGTTGTCGGTGGCGTAGCGCGCGGCGTCGGTGATGTGGTTGTGCTTGAGCGCGACTTTGCCGTCGAGGCCGTTGATGAACACCAGCATCCTGGAGACCGGGTTGACGCCTGACTCGGGCTCGGAGGAGTGGGCCGAGACGCCAGTGAAGGTCAGCTTGACCGTGTTGTCGGCCACCTCGCTTTTTGCCTCAAAGTCGCCGCCATTGGCCTTGGCATAGGCTGTACCGGCCTTGAGTAGGTTGGCGGCCAGTTCGGTGGGCTTGTCGGTGACAAAGGTCGCCACCGACGTCGACGGGATCTGGTTGGTCGCCATGCCACCGGTGAGCGCCGTTATTTCCGCGCCCTTGCCCTGTGCGGCGCGCCGGGGGAAGTTCGCCATGACGGTGCCATAGCCTTTCTCGGCAATCACTACGGGGTAGCCGCCATCCAGTGCCAGGTTGTAGTTGGGCGTCGGGTTGCGTTCGAAATAATAGGGGATGGCGTCGCCGGTGGTTTCCTCGGTGGTGTCGACCAGCAGCTTGAAGTTGCGCGCCAGCGGCAGTTTCTCTTCCTTGATGATCTTCATGGCATAGAGCGCGACCACGATGCCGTTCTTGTCGTCCTCGGTACCGCGGCCATACATGCGGTCGCCCACCAGGGTGACCTTGAACGGGTCGAGGCGGGTGCCATCTTTCAACACCCAGTTTTCCGGCGTTACCGGCACCACATCGGCATGGGCGTGAATGCCGACGACTTCGTCGCCGCTGCCTTGGAGGGAAATCTCATAGACGCGGTTGTCGACATTGCGGAAGTTGAGGTTGAACGCCTCGGACAGGCTTTTGATCTTGTCGGCGATCTTGAGGAATTCCGGGTTCTCGTGCTGGGCAACACCGTCCTTGCGAAAGGTCGGGATGGCGACCAGTTCCTTCAGTGTCTCGGTGGCCGCCTGGCCGTATTTCACTCGGGCATAGAGGCCCAGCAGGCGGTGGATTTCATTCTGCTGTTCAGCCGAAAGGGTTTTGTTGCCTTGGAACGCGCTGATGGCCGGGCCGAGGTTGGCGGTTTTGCCCTGGTCGCTCTTGGCCACATCGGCCAGGAATTGTCTGAAATCGGTGACTGAGGTGTTGGAGAAGGTTTTGACGATGGCTGCGCCCTGTTGGGCGGTGATGTTGGCGAAGGCTGGTGTGGTGATCGAAGCGAGGCTGGACAACAGCAGGGTGGTCACGGCCAGGTGTTTGAGCGAGAAGTCCATTGCTGGGCATTCCTTTGCAGGCGGTAGGAGGGAAGTGTCTGATTTGATGACACAAACCTTTACAACCTAACAGGCGATTGTGGGGCAGGGGAGTCTGGCGGGGGAATTTGTCGCACAGTGAGGCAAAAACGGCGCAGAAATGAAAAATCCACTCCAATCACCCAACATTCAGTGTGGGAGCGGGCTTGCTCGCGAAGAGGCCAGCACATTCAACATCATCGTCGACTGTTATGCCGCCTTCGCGAGCAAGCCCGCTCCCACAGGGGATCTGTGGTGGATGCCAGTTTTGTTAACACCCACTCCCACAGGGGAAGCGGGTGGGTATTGGTTTAATGCGGTGCGCGGGGGATCGTCTTGAGCAGGTCTTCAGGGCTGATATGGCCGACCACGGGTTGCGCGGTGCTGCCGGGCAATGGCAGGTCGAGGATGTGCCCCTTGATCTTGCCGACCACATGCATTTCGCAGGGTTTGCAGTCGAACTTCAGCGTCAGCACTTCATCACCGTGTATCAGCTGCATCGGTGCCACCTTGGTGCGTACGCCGGTGACGCCCTTGGCCTGCTTGGGGCAGAGGTTGAACGAGAAGCGCAGGCAGTGCTTGGTGATCATCACCGGCACTTCACCGGTTTCCTCGTGGGCCTCGAACGCCGCGTCGATCAGCTTGACGCCGTGACGATGATAGAAGTCCCGGGCCTTCTGGTTGTAGACGTTGGCCAGGAACGACAGGTGCGACTCCGGGTACACCGGCGGCGGGCTGGTCTCGGCCTTGCGGCCACCGCGTGGGTGGGCTTCGATGCGGGCGGCGGTCAGGGCCTCGATGGCTTCGCGGCGCAAGGCCTTGAGCTGCGAGTTGGGGATGAAGAACGCCTGGGGCGCATCCAGCTCGATCGCGGTGGCGTGGTATTCGGTGGTGCCCAGTTGGCCGAGCAGGTCGTGCAACTGCTCCAGGGCCTGTTCCGGCTTGTTGGCCACGCCGAACGGCCCATCCAGGGCGACGCTGGCGCTGATGCCTTCCTCGCTGGTGGCGGTCAGTTCCAGGCGCGCTTCACGCAGGCGTGCAACCCAGGCCAGGCCCACGCGGCGTTCGGAGGAGGTCTTGAGCAACGCTTGCTGCCAGTTGTGGTCCAGGTTGCGGCTCAACGGATGGTTGGGGCGCAACTGGTACATGCCGGCCGGCATTTCGTTGGGCTCGACGCGGTAGCGGTAACGCTTCTGGCCATCCTCTTCGAACTCACCCTTGGGCTCAGCGATGTTGGCGCGGAAACCGACGACTTCGCGCTTGACCAGCACATTGAGGCCGTCGCCGTTGGACAGCGGGTCGAAGGTCACCACTTGCAGGTCGCGCTTGCCGACTTTTTCCACCACGCCCACCGGCACGCCGGTAAAGGTCGGCGAATCGAAGGCGCCGATGTCGATCTTGCGTTCGCTGACGAAATAGTCGGTGCTGCCACGGTGGAAGGTCTTGTCCGGGTCGGGGACGAAGAAGTGCGCGGTGCGGCCGCTGGACGCGCGGGCCAGGTCCGGACGGTCTTCGAGGACATCGTCCAGGCGCTGGCGGTAATAGGCGGTGATGTTCTTCACATAGCCCATGTCCTTGTAGCGGCCTTCGATCTTGAATGAACGCACGCCGGCTTCGACCAGGGCGCGGATGTTGGCGCTCTGGTTGTTGTCTTTCATCGACAGCAGGTGTTTTTCGTAGGCGACCACCCGGCCCTGGTCGTCCTTGAGGGTGTAGGGCAGGCGACAGGCCTGGGAGCAGTCGCCACGGTTGGCGCTGCGGCCGTTCTGGGCGTGGGAGATGTTGCACTGGCCGGAAAACGCCACGCACAGCGCGCCGTGGATGAAGAACTCGATGGCCGCGTCGGTCTCGTCGGCGATGGCGCGGATTTCCTGCAGGTCCAGCTCACGGGCCAGGACCAGTTGCGAGAAACCGGCCTGGTCGAGGAACTTTGCCCGGGCCAGCGTGCGGATGTCGGTCTGGGTGCTGGCGTGCAGTTCGATGGGCGGGATATCCAGCTCCATCACCCCCAGGTCCTGGACGATCAACGCATCGACACCCGCATCGTATAACTGGTGGATCAGTTGGCGGGCCGGCTCCAGCTCGTTGTCGTGCAGGATGGTGTTGATGGTCGTGAACACACGGGCGTGGTAGCGGTGGGCGAACTCCACCAGCCGGGCAATATCGCCCACCTCGTTGCAGGCGTTGTGACGCGCGCCGAAACTCGGGCCACCGATGTACACGGCGTCGGCGCCATGCAGAATGGCCTCGCGGGCGATGGTCACGTCGCGGGCGGGGCTGAGCAATTCCAGATGATGTTTGGGCAAGGACATTTTTTTAGTCAGGCTGGTCACGGTCGAAGCGCGCATTGTAGCCGCCAGGCGCCTTACAGGCACCTGTGGACTTGGGTTTGCACGATCCTGACCGATGCGCGGCGCTCCCGCCGGGGTCACTCCGGTGTCGAGCTGGCGCTGCACCAACGGTTTCGCCCGGTGTTCTTGGCCAGGTACAAGAAGGCATCGGCGGCCCTGATCAGCATGGCCGGGGTGACGTCCTCTCCGCTCGGCTGGCAGGTGGTGACACCGGCGCTGATGGTCACAATGCCCAAGGGATGGTCGCCATGTTCAATGTTCAAGGCCCTGACGGCTTCGAGGATTTGCTGCGTGACCTTGGCGGCACCGGCGCTGTCGGTGTTGGGCAGCAGCACGGTGAACTCTTCACCGCCGTAGCGGACCGCCAGGTCACCCGGCCTTTTGATGGTCTGCCCGAGCGCGGCGGCAATCGCCCGCAGGCAATCGTCGCCAGCGGCATGGCCGTATCTGTCGTTGAAACGCTTGAAGTAATCGACGTCGAGCATGATCAGGGCCAGGGACGAACCCTGGCGCCTGGCCAGGCGGATTTCATCGGCCAGGGCAATATCCAGCCGCCTGCGGTTGCCCAGCCCGGTCAGGCTGTCGGTCAGCGCCATGTCGCGCATGGCCTGGTGCGCAGTGCGAATCTGTTTCTCCATCGTCATCCGGTAGCGCAGCTGGCTCAACACGATGAGCCCGAAACCCACCAGTATCGCGATCAGGAAAATCAGCACCAGACCGGTCTTGAACAGGTCGCGGCGCCAGGGCGCGATGATCGATTCGCGGGACAAGCCGGCTTCCACCACCAGCGGGTAAGTGGTCAGGGCCCGGTAGCCGTACAGGCGCTCGGTGTCGTCGACGACGGCCCTGGCTTCGGCGATGCCCTGGTTGGAAGTGGGCAAGTGTTCCCTGAAGATCACGCTGTTCACGAGACTCTTGCCAATCACCGACGCGACGAAGGGCCGTCGGACCAGGATTGTTCCGTTGCGCTTGGCCAGGACCAGCGCGCCTTTGCCATCGATTTTGAAGTCGCCGTAGTAGTCGACGAAATAGCTGACCTTCACGGTCCCCAGCAATACGCCGGCAAACGAGCCATCGGGGTTGTTCAGGCGGCGGGAAATGGGAATGATCAGGTCGTTGGTGGAGCGGCTCTTGACGACGTCACCGATGCGCACGCCTCGATCCTCGTGGGTGCGGTGGTATTGGAAGTAGTCACGGTCGGCGTTGTTCGCCATTTCCGGGATCACTTCCTTGTCCGTCACCAGCCATTGGCCGTCCGGGCCATAGATAAACAACCCATGCAGTTGCGGCATGATGGCGGCCTGTTGCACCAATAGCTTATGGATGCGCGGGACGTCCATGTTCTGCAGGCCATCGCCCTCCACCCGTTCACTGAGGGCGGCGGTGACCACATCCACTTGTCGAATGGTATCTTCGGCGTGCTGGGCCGTCGCCCGTGCCAGGTTCGTCACCGAATCGCGGGCAGACGCAAAAGCGGCACGGTAATCGCGCCAGGTGCGCCAGCCTTCGACGGCCAGAAACGCGATGATGACCACCAGCATGAAACTCACGGTCAGTCGCAATGCTGCTCCAGCCCGTGTGCTCTGGGGAGAAAAGGCCTCATCAGTGTTTTCAATCTTTGGCTCTGGCCGTTTGCGTCCGAGCATCAACATTTCCTTTTACGACAGGTCTGCGCGCTATTGATGCGCAGCCTATCTTATTCGATTCCAGCACGTTAGCTCGCTTCGACGAGGCAGGTACAACCGGCGACACACGATTTGGGAGAAATATTTCATGAAGGTTGGCGTCATTTCCGACACCCACGGTCTGCTTCGCCCGCAAGCGCTGGCAGCATTGGAGGGGTGTGAGCGGATCATCCATGCCGGTGACATCGGCAGCCCCGGGATCCTGGATCAACTGGCGTCGATCGCGCCATTGCATGTGGTGCGCGGCAATAACGACCTGGGGGCCGATTGGGCTGGACCGCTTGCCGATCGCCTGCAGTTCGACCTGTGTGGATGGCAGGTCTTGCTGGTCCACGACATCGCCGACGTACAGGATTCACTCGATCCGGACGTGAAATGGGTGATCAGCGGCCATTCCCACAAGCCGGGCATCGAATGGCGTGGCGAGCGGCTGTACCTGAACCCCGGCAGCGCCGGCCGGCGGCGGTTCACGCTGCCGGTGACGCTGGCGTTGGTCGAGGTGAGTGCTAGTGCGATCGAGCCGCGGCTAGTCCGGTTGCTGGAATGAACATGCTTACTTGAAGTACTTGTCGACGTAGGACTGGATTTCCTTGCGCATGAAGCGTCCGGATTCATCCGCCCGTTCTTCCCAGCCGAACACGCAAGCGGTGACGATACCGTCGAAGCCGGTCTTGGCCAGCTCGCTGAAGAACAGGTCCCAGTCGATCTCGCCCTGGTGCATGTCCATGTGCTGGTGGACGGTGACCTTGGCGCCGGGCGGGTTGACGATGTAGCGCAGGCCGGACGAGGCCTTGTGGTTGTAGGTGTCGGCGATGTGGACATGGGCGATCATCGATCCGGCTTCGGCGATCATGGCTTTCATGTCATCGCCGAAATAGAAGGTATGCGGCGTGCAATAGAGGAACTTGACGTTGTCCGAGCCGAGGGTCTTGAGCATGTCGAGGGCCGGATTCAGGGTTTCGCACCAGTCTTCGGGGTGAGGTTCGACGTTCAGCGTGACCCCCTCGCTTTCCAGGATCGGCACCAGTTCCTCCATCGAGCGCCACCAGGCTGCTTCGCTCGACTCATGGCTGTGCAGGCCGCCGCAGCAACTGACTTTATGCCCACGATCAGGCGACGGCCCGCGGCCAAACTCCGAGTTCATGGTGGTGCAACCCATTTCCACGGCGATCTGGATGGCCTCCTTCCAGTAGTTCACCGCTGCCCGGCGTTCGTCTTCGTGGGGGCTGGCCCAACGATACATCGGCAGCAGCGAGGCCAATTGCAGATCGTGGTCGCGCAGGGCTTTCTTGAACTCGGCGATACGCTCCTTGTGGGCGCGAGGGCGGACCCACCAGGGCAGGAAGTCTTCCCGTGGCGACAGCTCCAGGTACTGGTAGCCAAGTTCGGCGGTCTTGCGGCACAGGTCCGGCAGGCTCAGGTGGCGATGCATGTAGGGGTCGAGGGCGATTTTCATTGTTGTTCTCCTTAGGCAATGCTCATTACCTGTGGCGAGGGGATTTATCCCCGCTGGGGCGCGAAGCGGCCCCCGACATTCCATCCTGATACACCGTAGTAGCAGATCCATTTGGGACCGCTTCGCGGTCCAGCGGGGATAAATCCCCTCGCCACAGGGGTCAATAGCCGACCCAGCCTGAATCCTGGTTGGCTGACTCCACACAGCGTTCGACCCAACGCACACCGTCGACGCCGGCGTCGATGTCGGGGTAGCGCAAGGCGGCCAGCGCCTCGTTGTCGCCACGGTTCGCCGCATCCATGGCCAGGGCGAAGCGGCGATAGAGATTGGACCAGGCTTCGAACAGCCCTTCGGGGTGGCCGCCACCGATGCGGTCGTCCTCCAGCGCGTCGGCGTGCAGGTAGCCCATGCCGCGTTCCAGGGTCTGCGCCGGTTGGCCCTGGATCTCGAAGCTCAGCTGGTTGGGCCGCTCGTCCCACCATTCAAGGCTGGCCCGGGAGCCGATCACGCGGATTTTCTGCCCGTGCATGGACCCGGCATTCACGGCGCTGGACCAGACCATGCCCATGGCGCCGCCTTCGTATTCCATCAAGGTGTAGGCGTTGTCTTCCAACGGGGCGCGGCTGGCGACGAAGCTCTGTCGGCTGCACATCAAGCGTTTGATCTTGAGATCGGGCAGCATCACCTTGGACAAATACAACGGGTGCGTGCCGACATCCCCCATCACGTAGCTGGGCCCGGCCTGGCGCGGGTCGACGCGCCATTGGGTAGCCTGGTTCTGCGCCTCCACCGGTGCGCTGTGAAAACCATGGGCAAACTGCATGTGCACCATGCGGATCTCGCCCAGTGCCTGTGCCGCGATCATCGCCCGGGCCTGTTCGATCAACTGGTGCCCGGCATAGCCGTAGGTCAAGCCCACGATGCGTCCCTTGGCGTGCGCCAGGCTGCGCAGTGCCTCGGCCTGCTCGAGGGTAAAGCACAGCGGCTTTTCACAGACCACATGCAGCCCGGCTTCCAGGGCGGCTCGGGTGATGGCGTAGTGAGTGCCGTTGGGCGTGGCGATCGACACCGCTTCAATCCCATCAAGGCGTTGTGCTTCCAGCTCGAACAGGCTGAGGTAGTCCGAATAGCAGCGCTGGGGGTCGATACCCAGTTGCTCGCCAAAGGCCCGGCCGCGTGCAGGGTCGATATCCAGCGCCGCGGCAACCAGTTCGAAATTCCGGTCGCGCAGGGCGGCCGAGCGGTGGATGTAGCCGATCTGGCTGTGCTCGCCGCCACCGACCATGGCCCAACGTATGGGCCGTGTGATTGTTTTGCTGCCGTTGATCATGACGTTGTCCTTGTGTGATCAGAAACCGATGCGGGCCAGGTAGGCGCGGCTGGCGGCCACGTCGTCGAGGCTGCTCCCGGCGTTGCGTGGGTCGCGCTCCTGTTCGACGGTGATGCAGCCCACATAACCCAATTCATGCACGAGGCTGTGCAGCGCCGGGTAATCGATGACGCCACGCCCGATGGGGCACATCACGCCGCGGGCGCAGGCGGCGAAGAAGCGGATGTGTTCGTTCAGCACCTGGTCGAGCACCACCGGGTCGATGTCCTTGAAGTGCAGGTAGTCCAGGCGATGGGCGTAGGTGCGCAGCGACGCGACTGGGTCCATGCCTGCGTAATAGAGATGCCCGGTGTCCAGGCACAGCCCGGCGACTTCATCGGGAATGTCGTCCACCAGGCGCGCCAACTCATCGGCGAACTCGATGTAGCCACCGGCGTGGGGATGGATGACGGCGCGGATGCCGTATTGATGCCAGGCGATGTCAGCGATGGCGCGGATGTGCGCCATCATCGTGTTCCAGCGAGCATCGTCCAGGCGCGGGGCGCGGTCCGAGTGACCGGCGGCGTAGTCGCGCGCCTCGTGGCCCCAGTCGATGATTACCAGATACGGCCCGGCATGGCGCTGGCCGGCTTGCTGCGCCATGGGCGGCAGTTGTTTGAGCAGGGCGCAGATGTCGTGAGTCTGGCGCAGCAATTCAGGCAGGTTGGCGGGGTTGACCAAGTCGTCGAAAATCGTCCCGGCGACGATCTGGAGATCGTGTTCAGACAAGGCCTGAACAAGGGTTCCGTCCAGCGGCAGGTAACCATAAGGCCCCAGTTCAATGCCGCGATAGCCAGCCTCGGCGGCTTCGCCAAGCACCCGGCGCCACGGTGGCAGGAACGGGTTCTTGACGTCGTCGACGCCCCAACAGCAGGGCGCTGTACAGATGTGAATGGCCATGGAAGCACTCCGGCTGTGTTTATTGTTATGGGCTGGACCTGATGCTATTGCGTTGCCGGGGAGGGGGCCATGGGGCGTTGGCTTAATCTGTCAAAACCCCTCATGATGCCCGGCAGAGGTGTCAAAATATGTCAGAAAAGCCACGCCGAATGCTTCGCCCTACCATGGCCGATGTCGCCCGGGAAGCCGGAGTCAGCCTGTCTACTGTCGATCGGGTGCTGAACCTGCGCGCCGATGTGCGCGCCGACACCGCCCAACGCATTGCCGCGGCGGCCGCGCGGTTGGGGTTCCATGCCAAGGGCGTTATCGAACAGCGGGTGCTCAACGACCGCCCGACCTTGCGGCTTGGCTTTCTGTTGCAGAAAAGTGGTGTGCCTTTCTACCAGGGGCTTGCCCACGCGTTGTCGAACGCTGCCGCGACCTGCACGCGAGCACGGATTCGCGTGGTCATCGGCTACTTGGACGACCTCGACCCGGTCATCGTGGCGCAACGCATCCTGGCCCTGCGCGATCAAGTGGACGGGCTGGGCGTGGTGGCGGTGGATCATCCCCGGGTCCGGGAGGCGGTTGCGCAATTGCGCGAGACGGGTGTTTCGGTGGTGGCGCTGCTGTCGGAGCTGTCCAGCGCCAGCGGCACGGGGTATGTCGGGTTGGACAATCGACTCACGGGCCGCACGGCAGGCTGGTTCATCAGCCGTCTGGCGAGGCAACCCGGGGCGGCGGCCGTCATGCTCAGCAGCCAGCGTTTCCAGTGCCAGGAATTGTGTGAGCTGAGCTTTCGCAGTTATTTGGCCGAGCACTCCAGCGAATGGGAGCTGCTCGCATCGCGCCTGACGCTGGAGGACGATGAGTTCGCGTATGGCAACACGTTGGACTTGCTCAGCGCAGAGCCTGACCTGGTGGGACTTTATGTGGCCGGTGGTGGCATCGCCGGCGTATTGCGGGCCTTGCGTAGCCTCCAGGAACAGCGGATTCGCTTGCCGGTGGTGGTGTGCCACGACCTGACGCCGTTGACACGCGAGGCGTTGAAGACGGGCCTGGTCCAGGCGGTGCTGTCGCATCCTGTCGTGACCATGGCCGAACAGGCCGTCGAAGCCCTGGTCGAAGCGGCGACTGCTACGTCGCCAGGCCCGGCGCCGAGGCGGGTGGTGCCGCTTCAGATCGATGTGCCGGAAAGCACCTGACTGTTTGATTGCAGTCTGAGCCATCGCTATCGCGAGCAGGCTCGCTCCCACAGGGGATGGATGGTGGATGTAGATATTGCGGTCAACCAGAAACAGTGTGGGAGCGAGCTTGCTCGCGATGGCGCCGGGTCAGTCGGTATGGCCGGTGACTGATACACCGCTTTCGCGAGCAAGCCCGCTCCCACAGGGGATGGATGGTGAATGTAGATCTAGCGGTCACCGGAAACATTGTGGGAGCGAGCCTGCTCGCGATGGCGTCGGGTCAGTCGGTATGGCCGGTGACTGATACACCGCTATCGCGAGCAGGCTCGCTCCCACAGGTCTTGAACATTAAGCTTCTTGGCCTGCTTGAGCCCCGGCCAAGGTCGGATAGTCCGTATAACCGCGCTCGTCACCCTGGTAGAACGTCGATGCGTCAGGGGTGTTCAGTGCCTGGCCTCGCTTGAAACGTTCCACCAAATCCGGGTTTGCCAAAAACGGCGTGCCGAATGCCACCAGGTCTGCTTCGCCACGGCTGATGGCCGTGGCGGCGCGTTCGGCGCTGTAGCCGCCATTGGCAATGTACGTCCCGCCGAAGCGATGCTTGAGTTCCAGGAAGTTGAATGGGCCTTCGCCCAATTCCACGATGTGCAGGTAAGCCAGGCCATAGCGGCTGAGCATTCTGGCCGTGTAGTCGAATGTTGCTTGCGGGTTGCTGTCGCTCATCGAGAAGTAGCTGAAGATCGGCGACAGGCGAACGCCGACGCGGCTGGCGCCGAAGACTTCGATCACCGACTCGACCACTTCCTTGAGCAAACGTGCACGGTTCTCGATCGAGCCGCCGTAGATATCGGTACGTTGGTTGGTACCGTCACGCAGGAACTGGTCGATCAAGTAGCCGTTGGCGCCATGAATCTCGACGCCGTCGAAGCCGGCCAGCTTCGCGTTGGCCGCGGCCTGGCGGAAGTCGGCAACCACACCGGGGATTTCATCGAGCGCCAGGGCCCGTGGCAGTTCATAGGGCTTGAGGCCTTCGGGGGTGTAGATCTCGCCATCGGCCTTGATTGCCGAGGGGGCTACGGGTTGGGCGCCGTTGACCTGCACCAACGGATGGGAAAGACGACCTACGTGCCAGAGCTGCAAGAAGATCTGCCCGCCCTCGGCGTGAACCGCGTCGGTCACTTGTTTCCAGCCGGTGATTTGCTCAGGGGTAAAGATCCCTGGCGTTCTCAGGTAACCCTTGCCCTGGGCCGACACCTGGGAGCCTTCGCTGACGATCAGGCCGGCGCTGGCGCGTTGGCTGTAGTACTCGGCCATCAGGGGCGTGGCTGCATCGCCAGCGCCCGCGCGGCTGCGGGTCATTGGCGCCATGATCATGCGGTTTTTCAGGGACAGCTTGCCGACTTGAGTGCGGGACAACAGAAGATCGAGACCGATGTCAGTCATGATTCACCTCTAAGGGATCGGGTATGAATTAGGGATTGAGTCGAGGGGCGGTCAGGCCAACCGACCCTCTTGTTGCAAAAGGGCGCCGATGCGCTGGATTTCTTTCTCGCCTTTTTCCAGGGCGGCCTCGCTGGTGTGCACCGAGTAGTAGCCCATCACCAGGTCATGGGGATGCTTGACCGCCGAACCGAGCACGAAGGAGGTCGCGCCCCGGGCAACGATGTCGATGGCCTCGCCGGAGGCTTCGAATACCACCATTTCTCCGGCATTGACGTGGCCGCCGGCATCGAGGCCGCCGCTGTTGACCGCCAGCCAGGCGACGGTGTGCCCGGCCGGTGGCGTGTAGCGCCAGTGCTCGTTGTCCTGCAACTGCACGGCGAGGTAATTCATGCCTGCTGGCGCCGCAACATTGCTGCGGGCTGCGCCGTATTGGCCGAGCAACACCAGCGCCGGACCTTCACGGGGGATCTCGGAGGGCGCCAGGTAGACGCTGTGGGCCGGGGCATTTTCTTCTGCCGCCGGCAGTGCAACCCAGAGCTGGAAGCCTTGGATCGGCGAACCTGCGACCGGTCGGGCGGTGTGCCATACGCCGTTCCCAGCTTGCATCCACTCCATGCCGCCGCTGGGCAACGTGCCTGACTGGCCCGTGGTGTCCTCGTAGATCACCTGGCCCTCGATCATGTAGGTCAGCGTGGCGATCCCGGAATGAGGGTGCATACCGAAACCTCTTTGCATGGCATCGGCGTTGAAGGCGAAGTGATCGAGAAACACGAATGGCTTGCAGAGCTGGCCCAGGTCACCTGGGCTCATGAGCCGGGTGATCGGCCCATGGCTGCTGCCGGAGGTGCGGTGGACGATGGCGCGGGGCGGTGCTGCGACGATGCTGTTCATGGGGTGCCTCCAAGTCTTGGGCGGTGGGCCTCGATGCGAGAAGGATAAGTGCCTGCCAATAGATTGATTAGTCGATACAATCGGATTGAACTCATCCACAAAACGAAGGAATGTGCGCGCCATGCTCGATCTCAACGATGTTGCGCTGTTCGTCCAGGTGGTCCGCAGCGGCAGCTTCGCCGAAGCCGCCAGGCGCTTGGGCATGCCTTCCAATACCGTCAGCCGACGGGTCCAGCAGTTGGAGGCGCAGCTTGAATCGCGACTTCTGCAGCGCTCGACCCGCAAACTCACGCTGACCCATGCGGGCCAGGGGTTTTATGAACGCTGTGTGGATGCGGTGGACGGCCTGATGGATGCCGGACAGGAACTGATGATGGGCAGCGAGGAGCCCAGCGGCCTGGTGCGCATCGCAGCGATGGCGGATTTTTTCGATTTTTTCCCGATGGAATGGGTGGCCGACTTTTTAGCCGCGCATCCGCGAGTGCAACTTGATTTCGTGCTCAGCGATGCCCGGGTCGACCTGATTGCCGACCGCATCGACGTGGCCTTTCGCGGCGGTCCCTTGCAGGACTCGGGGTATGTCGGTCGCCAACTGCTCAAGAACGACGGTGACGGCATGGTTGCCAGCCCCGCGTACATTGCCGCGCGCGGCGCACCGCTTTCGTTGCAGGACCTGGCTCACCACGACGGCGTGAGTTTCGCTCATCCCGGCGGCATGACCCATTGGCGATTCGTTGGCCCGGACGGCATCGAGGAACAGGTGCAGATCGCCAGCCGATTCCACGCCAACACCGCCCAGGCGCTGCGCAGGGCGACCGTCGCCGGCCTGGGCATCGCCGTGTTGCCGGGGGCGCTGAGCAGCCTCGACCTGGAAGCCGGAAGGCTGGTGCGTGTGCTGCCGCAATACCAGCGCATCGGCTTCGGCCTGAATGTGCTCTATCCGAGCCGGCGGCAGTTGCCGCTGGCGGTTTCGGCATTCATCGGGTTGGTGATGGAGAAGCTTGAGCTCAAGGCGTTTCCGGCGCGGATGACGTAGGCGCAGTCGATCGTTTTCGATCGTTCCCACGCTCCTGCGTGGGAATGTCGCCAGGGACGCTCCGCGTTCCGCTTCTGGAGTGTGACGCAGAGCGTCACCGGATGCATTCCCACGCAGAGCGTGGGAACGATCATCGCGCAGAAGCCCACTTTTTTCCTTCCCAGCAACGATAAATGGTGGTTGTGCGCAGGGCGCCCTTGGGCGCGCCGGGCTTGCTAATTCCACCGGTCTACTAACCTGCGTACAGCCGCCACCCTTCTTTTAGTAGGGAACGGTTGCGGCCCCAACTGAGGGAATTAGTTATATGTTCAAGGTTACTCCCAACCCCCCGGATATCAATTCGGTACTCTACGGCGACTCTCTCGACCCCGAAAAGTTGAAAGAGGCGGCAGACCGCGCGCTCAAGCACTACCTGAACCCCGGGGCAACGAAAACGCAGATACAGCCCCGCAAGCCCAGCACGATCTTCACCATCGACGCAGCGGTGGATGATGAAACGTTGCTCGTTGAGGCGTGCGAATCCTTGGCATCCGCCAGCGTGATGGTCAGCGACCTCACCGATTTGACGGACGGCCCACGACGCCAAACGATGCTGGTGCTGCAACGGGTCATCATGTTGGGTGAGTTAGCGGTCAATCGAGTACTGGATAACCACAGGCTACCAGGGTAGTCGCCAGGTAATGTTGCGGGGGCGTCGCAAGCGCCCTCACAACAAAAGAGTCAGCAAGCACTACAAGGTCTCTTGCTTCTTCTGTTCAGCAACACGGCCAATGCAAGCACGCCAATGAACCCTCGCGCCAGAGCCCGGACTTTTCGCGCTCGGCATCAGCAGTGACGATATTCAGGCTGGCTTGGGATAAATACTTAGGTGCTATTGATATTCTATTAAGATATTTAAACTAATATTTTTATAGCTTTAAAGTCGTGATCTTCAGTCTTCTCCACTTTACTGTGAGGTACCCGACCATGGCTTTCAAGCGTTCTGCGCTCACCTTGTTGGTTTCCCTGGCGGCCACTGCGCTGCTCAATCCCTTGGCCCACGCCGAAGGCAAGATCAGCATCGCCCAGCAATTCGGTATTGGCTACCTGATCCTCGACGTGGTGCGAGACCAGCAGTTGATCGAGAAACATGGCAAGGCCCAGGGCATCGATATCAAGGTGGACTGGAACAGCATTTCCGGCGCAACGGCGATGAACGAGGCCTTGCTGACCGGTGCCCTGGATGTGGTGTCGGCGGGCGTTCCGCCGATGCTGACGATCTGGGATCGGACCCGCGGCAAGCAGAACGTCAAGGCCATCGCCTCGCTGGGGTCGATGCCCAACTATCTGTTGACCAATAACCCGAACGTGAAAAGCCTCAAGGACTTCACCGACAAGGACCGGATCGCTGTCCCGGCGGCAGGTGTGGGGTTCCAGTCGCGCACGCTGCAGATCGAAACCGCCAAGGAGTTCGGCAACGATCACTTCAAGAAATTCGACGATATCTCGGTCAGCCTTCCGCACCCGGATGCGACGGCGGCGCTGATCGCCGGTCAGTCGGAAATCAATTCGCACTTCTCCAGCCCACCGTTCCAGTACCAGGCACTGCAAAGCCCCAACGTACACAAGGTGCTCAGCTCCTATGATGTGCTGGGCGGGCCGGCGACGTTCAACGTGCTCTACACCACGGAAAAATTCCACGACGAAAACCCCAAGACCTACAAGGCGTTCTACGACGCCCTGGTGGAGGCGCAAGGCATCATCAAGGCCGACAAGCCGGCCGCGGCCCAGACCTACATCCGCGTAGAACAGTCCAAGTTGCCGCTGGCGCTGGTGGAAAAAATCGTCACTGACCCCGAAATCGACTTCACCGTCGTCCCGCAACGCACCTACATCTATGCGCAGAAGCTGCACGAACTGGGCGTGCTGAAAAACCAGGCCGACAGCTGGAAGGACTATTTCTTTGAAGAGGCCCATGCCGGTGCCGGCAGTTGAGTCCTGAGCGATTATCCGTTTTCGGCACAATTGCCCGACCGGCCCACGGGGCGGAATGGAACTTGCCTGAGCTTTGACCCGTATGCCCTGGAATCATCAAAGGTCGGGTCAATGAACAACTCCAACATGGCGCAGCCAGCGATCTCGTCGGACCTGTTGCCGACGCTGCCGATCAATCGGTTTCGTACCGCAGACATCGACGAGCACGCCCGCAACATGGGTGGTTGGCAGGTTTGCTATGACCAGTTGACCCCCGGACGCTTCGAAGGCGAGTTGATCGAGTTCCGCTCGGACTGGATGCAACTGGTGCGCGACCGCTCTAATCAGGCACTGACCAAGCAAGGCATGGCCTGGGAGGGCGCCATCACCTTCAGCGTGCCACTGAGTGCCGATGGGCCGGTCTTTTGCTCCGGGCACCCGATTATCGAGCCCAGCCTGTTGGTCGCCCGTGGCCAGAACCTGCCCGAGCTGCGCACACCCCAGCATCTCGACCTGCTCAGTGTCGCCATCGACGAGCAGGCGTTGGAGCATGTGCTGGAACGACAGGGCAGTCGCTTTCGAATTACCGATCTTCCCAAGTGTTACCGTCTCGGCAACTCGACGCTGCCCGCCGAGCTGGCGGCGTTGTTCGATGAGCTTGAAGGCGGCGAGCAGGGGCGTGACTCGTTACTGGGTTACGAGTCGATCCGCCGTGGCCTGCGTGACACGGTGATGCTGCACATACTGGAACTTGTGGCACCGGATGAGGCGCCGCCGCTCAACCCCACGGCGCGCAAGCGCATGGTCGACCGCGCTCGGGAATATGCCTTGACCCATGTCGATGAGCCGCTGTCGATCCTCGACCTGTGCAACCACATCGGTGCCAGCCGGCGAAAACTGCAGTATTGCTTCCAGGAGACGCTGGGCATCAACCCCGTGGCCTATTTGCGGGCGTTGCGCCTCAATGCCGTGCGTCGTGAACTGCGCAGCGGCGGCCATGCCCAGGGTGTACAGGAGGTGGCGGCACGCTGGGGCTTCTGGCATTTGAGCCGGTTTTCCAGCGACTATCGAGTGCTGTTCGGCGAGACACCTTCACAAACCCTGCGTCGCACGCATCTGTGCTGAAAACGGATAACGGCTGACCGGTCGGCTCCCTAGGATGACCCCTACACCACATGGTCGGGAGGGGCATTCGATGAATCAGAAGAATAAAACCAACGTCTTGCGCTGTACTGGGTTAACCCTGGGGTTGATCGCTGTCTGTAGCGCTGCCCATGGCACCGAAAACGGCGCGCCGACCACGGCGGTCGGGGTCTACGATTTCGGCGCTGGCATGATGCCGCCGGCCACGCCCTTCGGCACTGTCGGCCTGCGAACTGCGTTCTATTCGGCCAACGTGCAGAAAGATCGCCACGGCAAGTCTGCGGACAACAATTTCTCCCTGGATGTCTTGTCCATCGGCCTCGCCTACATGCGCATGACCGATTACACCGTGCTGGGCGCCAAGTATGGCTTTGGCGCCATCGTACCGTTCTTCCAGATGGACGCTTCGGTACAGGTACAGACGCCTGTGGGCCCGCTGGACCTTGCGGCCGATCCGTTTCGCCTGGGCGATATACAGGTGCTGCCGGTGATCTTGCAATGGACCCTTTCGCCGAACCTGTTCGTCAACACCCAGTTCCAGATCCAGGCCCCTACAGGCGACTACGACAAGGATCGCTTGATCTCACCGGGTCTCAACCACTGGACCTTCTCACCGATCCTCAACGCCACGTACATCTCCGACAGCGGCTTCGAAGTGTCTTCCAGCTTCGAAGCCGACATCAACACCCGCAACCACGCCACCGACTACAAGAATGGCGTCGAGTACCGCCACGAGTTCGCCGTGGGTCAACACGTTGGCCCGTGGACCGTGGGTGTGGGCGGCTATTACTACCGGCAATTCACCGATGACGATGCGCCGGGCCTGGAGGCGGGCAATCGTGCCCGGGTGTTGGCGGTCGGGCCAGCGGTGAGTTACTTCAAGCCCGGCATGCCGCCGATATGGCTGCATGTCTACAAGGAGCTCGATGCGCGCAACCGCGCCGAGGGCTACACCACGGCGCTGCGTATTTCTCACAGTTTCTAAAAAGGGGCTCGCCATGAACCAATCAAATTCCGTTTCACCGGCGGTCACCCCGTCGCGCCAGGCCGGTTGGCGCGAAGGCGGGGTGCTGATGCTGGGCAGCAGCCTGACGATCATGGGCGCGGTGATGGTCACGCCGATCCTGCCCAGGTTGGGCGCCGAATTCGGCCCCTTGGAACCGCGCGCCGATCTGCTGGTGCCGTTGGCGATTACCGGTCCGGCTTTGGCGATTGCCGTGTGCGCACCGTTGGCTGGCTGGTTGGCCGACCGCGTAGGGCGCAAAGCCTTGCTGGTGATTGCCACGGTGCTCTACGCCTTGCTCGGTGCGCTGCCGGCCATGCTCGACAGCCTGCCTTCGATTGTCGGTGCGCGGCTGTTGTTCGGGTGCACGGAGGCGGCGGTGATGACCTGCTGCGCAACCTTGATCGCTGACTATTGGCAGGGCGAGGAGCGGCTGCGCTACGTCAACCGGCAGGTGGTGACTATTGGCCTGGTGGGCGCGCTGTTTTTCGTGGTGGGCGGGGTGCTCGGCGAGCACTCGTGGCGCACGCCGTTCCTGCTGTATTTGCTGCCACTGCTGCTGGTGCCGGTAATGATGAAAGTGCTCTGGGAGCCGCCAGTGGCGGAGCTGCAGAGGGTCGAGCAGAGCGTCGATGAGTCGGGACCGGCCAAGGTCGCCGTGCTGCAACTGCTGGTCGGCTACCTGATGATCCTGGGCGGCATGGTCCTGACGTTCATCATGCCGATCCAGGCGCCGATGCTGTTGGTCAGCCTGGGGATCACCTCCAGCACGATGATTGGCCTGGCCGCGGGGTTGAGCCTGTTGGCGACCCTGGGCGGTTCGCTGATGTGGCCGTTGCTGCGCCGCCGCTTCGGCATCGCCGGTTGCAACGCACTGTTGCTCGGCCTGATGGGCCTTGGGCTGTGGCTGCTGATGCGCGGGCAGAGCTACAACGCCGTGCTGGTGGCGGTATTCATCCAGGGCCTGGGGGCCGGGTTGCTGGTACCCAACGTGATGGCGCCGGTGATGAATGCCCTGACCGCCAGCACCCGCGGCCGAGGCTTGGGCGGGTTTACCTCGTGCCTGTACATCGGTCAGTTCGTCAGTCCGTTGGTGGTGGCCTCGGTGGTTGTCTTTGCCGGTGACCTGCGTCACGCCATCCAGTGGCTGTCCCTGGCCAGTCTTGCCTTGGCGCTGCTCTGGGTCGTGGCCGGCCTGCGAGCACGGGGCCAGGGGCAGGCGAGCACCGTCGGATCACATCAATCGTCATGACATAAGGAACCTGAGATATGGGTATGCAAGACATCCACCACTTGATGGACATTGAAGATGCCACGGCGCTGGCTGAGTGGGTCAGGCGTGGCGAGGTTCAGCCCGGCGAACTGCTGGAGACGGCCATCGAACGCCTGGAGCGGGTCGAGCCGCAGCTCAATGCGGTGGCCGAGCGCTTGTACGATTCGGCCCGGGAGGCGGCGCGCAAGCCTCAGGCTGCACAAGGCCTGCTGGCCGGCGTGCCGACCTTGATCAAAGACCTGTTTTCACCAGTCAACGGCGCGGCGATGACTAACGGTTCGCGCGCGCTGGGCGACTGTCGTGCGGATTTTGATTCGGAAGTCGTCGCGCGGTTGCGGCGTGCCGGATGCCAGGTGATGGGCACCAGTACTTCCCCGGAGTTCGGCACGTCGTACTCCACCGAGTCCGCGCGCTTCGGCGCGACCCGCAACCCTTGGAACACCGATCATAGCGCCGGTGGCTCCAGCGGTGGCGCGGCGGCACTGGTGGCGGCCCGCGTGGTGCCGTTTGCCCACGGCAACGACGGTGGCGGTTCATTGCGCGTGCCGGCGTCTTGCTGTGGCGTGTTCGGGTTCAAGCCCAGCCGCGGCCTGATGCCGTCGGGGCCGATAATGGGCGAGGGCTGGGCGGGGATGGGCACGCCTCATGCGATCACTTTGTCGGTGCGCGACAGTGCGGCGTTGCTGGACGCCACCGCCGGGATGGACCTGGGCGCGCCGTACGCCGCGCCGATCCAGGCGTTGCCGTATGTGATGGCAGTGCAGGCTGATCCCAAGCCGCTGCGCATTGCCCTGGTCGAGCAACTCGAGCCCTGGCCTACGTCACCCCAGAGCCTTCAGGCGGTGGGCGAGGCCGCGCGGTTGTGCGAGTCCTTGGGGCACCGTGTCGAACCGGTGAGCCTGCCGGTGGGGTTGTTGGAGTTTCTCGACCACGTGTTCAGCATTATTGGTGCAAGCACCCGTCGCTATGTCGACCTGCTGGGCCAGATGCGTGGGTTCGCCGTGCAGGCGGAAGAACTGGAGGTGCGGACCCGGATCATCCTGCGGGACAAGGGCAACGTCAGCGGCGCCCAATATGTCGCGGCGGTGGAATGGATTCATGCGCTGGGCCGGCAGTTGGCAGTGTTCATGCAGGATTACGACGTGATCCTGACCCCGGTCCTGACCCGTGAACCGGTGCCGATTGGCGAACTGGATCTGCAGGATGTGTGCATGAGCCTGGATCAACTGCTTGAGCGCTACCACAGCTATTCGCCGTTCACCGCGTTGTTCAATGCCAGCGGTCAGCCGGCGATGTCAGTGCCATTGTCCTGGAGCGCCAATGGCCTGCCGATGGGGGCGCATTTTGCCGGTCGCTTCGGCGAGGAAAGCACCTTGCTGGCCCTGGCCGCCCAACTGGAACGCACCCAGCCCTGGCGCGGCCGAGTCCCACCGGTCAACGCCTGCCGGCGTTAAAACTGTGGGAGCGGGATTGCTCGCGAAGGCGGCGTCAGATTCAGCATCATGGTTGACTGATAGTCCGCTTTCGCGAGCAAGCCCGCTCCCACAGGGGATTTTTGGTGGTCGCGGATGACTTGGGCGACTCGGAAAAAACTGTGGGAGCGAGCCTGCTCGCGAAGGCGTTGGGTCAGTCGGCATCATGGTTGGCTGATAGTCTGCTATCGCGAGCAAGCTCCCACACAGGGGATTTTTGGTGGTCGCGGATGGCTTGGGCGACTCGGAAAAAAATTGTGGGAGCGGGCTTGCTCGCGAAGGTGTTGGGTCAGTCGGCATCATGGTTGGCTGATGGGCCGCTATCGCGAGCAGGCTCGCTCCCACAGGGGATTTTTGGTGGTCGCGGATGGCTTGGGCGACTCGGAAAAAACTGTGGGAGCTTGCTCGCGAAGGCGTTGGGTCAGTCGGCATCATGGTTGACTGATGGGCCGCTATCGCGAGCAAGCTCGCTCCCACAAGAGGGCTCAGAGGGGTGTCCCAGAGCCCTTGAAGGTCAGTAGCGGATCATCACCGACTTCAGTTCGGTGTAGTCGTCGATGAATGCACTGCCGAATTCACGGCCTATCCCTGAAGATTTGCTGCCGCCAAAAGGCACCGCCGGGTCGAGCAGGGTGTGCATGTTCACCCAGACTGTACCAGCTTCGATCGCGGGGACCATGCGCAGGGCTTTGCCCAGGTCGTTGGTCCAGAGGCTGGCGCTCAGGCCGTAGGGGGTGTCGTTCATCAGTTCCAGCAACTCCTCCTCAGTGTCGTAAGGGAAGAACGTGGCGATCGGGCCGAAGGTTTCTTCGTTGAGCAGGCTGTCGTCGCGGCGATTGGCGAGGATGATGGTCGGCTCGACATAGCAACCCGGTCCATCGATCAGCTTGCCACCGTGGACGATGGTGTTGTTCTGTGCGCGGGCCTTGGCGAAGAATTCCGCGAGTTTGTGCTGGTGCTGGCGGTTGGTTACCGGGCCGAATTCGGTGCGCTCGTCCAGGGGCGAGCCGATGGTGAGTTTGCTCAGGCGCTGGGCCAGTTTGTCCATGATCGACTCGATCTGCGAGCGATGGACAAAGAACCGTTCCGCTGCAGCGCAGATCTGTCCCGAATGCAGGAAGCCCGCCTCGATGATACCGTTGACCGCCACCTCGGGGTCGATATCACGCAGGAACCCCGCCGCATTCTTCCCGCCCAGTTCCAAGGTTGCACGGGTCAACCCGGCGCCCATGGCCGCTTGGCCCACCGCCAGGCCGGTGGGCACGGAACCGGTGAATGAGACCTTGTCGGTGCCCGGGTGTTCGATCAGTGCTTTGCCCACCAGGCCGCCGCCGGTCAACACATTCAGGGCACCGGCTGGAAGGCCGGCCTCGATGGCCAGTTCAGCGATGCGCAGGATGGTCAGCGGGGTGAACTCGCTGGGCTTGATGATGATGCTGCAACCGGTCACCAGGGCTGAGGCCAGTTTCCAGATGGCGATCATGGTGGAAAAATTCCACGGCACGATGCCGACCACCACCCCGACCGGTTCGCGCAAGGTGAAGGCGGTGTAGCGTTCGCCAGCGAAGGAGGGCAGTGATGGGGTGATCGTCTCGCCGTTGATCTTGGTCGCCCAGCCCGCGTAGTAACGCAGGAAATGAGCGGCCTGATCGACTTCGAAGGCCCGGGAGATGTGGATGATCTTCCCCGACTGGCAGGTCTCGATCTGCGCCAGCTCTTCGCGGTTGCGTTCCAGCAGGTCCGCCAACTTGAGCAGCACATGGCCGCGGACTGCGGGTGCCGTTTGGGACCACTGCTTGAAGCCGCGGCGGGACGACTCCACCGCCGCATCAATGTCGCCGGGAGTGGCGTCGCTGACCTGGGCGATGACTTGGCCGGTGGCAGGGTTGACGACGTCCAGCGTCTGGCTGCTCTGGCTTTCGACGTAGCCACCGTCGATGAACAGGGCGTGATGTCTACCGAGGAAGGCTTCGACCTGAGGCAGCAGGGCAATATCGCTCATGAGGGTTTCCTGATCACGAATTAGGGAAAGCCCCGAGGGTAATCCCGGCAGGACCGTCCAGCTTGACTGTGCCTGCCGCGCCGTATGTCTGTGGCTGCCAGCCTGGGTGGCTGGCAGCCAGGAGCAAGGCCCCGTGCAGGCAGGGACAAGCCAGCCTGGCCGGTTTGCGATCAGATCCGGGTTTCGACTTGATGGCATAGGGGCGGGCGATGTTTCTCCAGACCAACAAACAGAAGCGGGTGTTGATCGCACAGGTGCAGCGCGTACTGGCCGGCGAAACGGAGGACACGCCGCTGCTCGACGCGTATCCGCCACTGCGCACAGTCCTTGAGCAGCATGCACGGCAGATGGCGAGCGCGACTGCGCATCTGCATCAGATCGAGGCACAAGTGGAGACGCAAACCCTGCGCTGGCAGCAAAGCGAGCATGAGTTGCACAAGGTTCGCCAGCAATTGGAGCAAGCCCACGAGCGCGAGCAGGTGCTTGAAATTCGCTTGGGCGAACTCAGCCAGCAGCTGCAGCAACAACGCCAGGATGCACAGATCTGGGAGCTGCTGCAGTCGACCCTGACGGAAGGCTGCTGGGACATTACCGTGGTCAACGGTGACCTCCAGCACCCGGCCAGTGGCATGCGCTTTTCCAGTCAGTTCCGTGCGCTGCTGGGTTACGGGCCTGACGACCTGCCCGATGGCTGGGATGCCCAGGTCGGCATCACCCACCCGGACGACTTGCCCAAGATCATGGCCATTTTCGACCGGGAAATCCTTGGCTCACAGGGCAGCGGTGAATACGTCTTCGAATACCGGATGCGCCACAAGACCCGGGATTACATCTGGTGTCGTGAACGCGGTCGGGCGGTACGCGACTCCCATGGGCAACTGGTGAGGATCATTGGTGCGGTGCGTGATATCAGCGACGAGCGCTCGGCCCAGTCCACCCATCAGCGCATGCTCGAACAGAACCAGGTGACCTACGCCCAGATTGCCACGGTGGTGGGGGTGATCAAGGGCATTGCCGACCAGACCAATCTGCTCGCCTTGAACGCCGCAATTGAAGCCGCCAGGGCCGGAGATGTCGGGCGCGGTTTTTCGGTGGTGGCCGATGAGGTGCGCAAGCTGGCGCAAAGCACCCGGCAGGCGACCCATCAGATCCAGACCATGTTGCACCAGCACAGATAACAGACCAATCGCTATCCCGTAGGAGCTGACGAGTGCAACGAGGCTGCGATCTTCCCAAAGACACTTGCATCAAAAGCGAAAGATCAAAAGATCGCAGCCTGCGGCAGCTCCTACGGTCGGCCTGTCAGAAAGGAACCGCCACCACCAACTGGCTATAGACGTTGGTGCCATTGCCGCCAACCTGATTGCCACCGCTGTCCGCATCCTTCTCAGGCTTGTACAGGCCCACCAGCGGCGTGACGATCAGATGTTCATTCACTGCCCATTCCACGTACAGGTCCAGCTCCTGCGCATCGAGGTTCAGCGCGTCACGGGTATGCAGGGTCTGATAGTCGAAGAACAGTGCACCAATGGTCACGGTTTCTGCCGGCTTGAGCTTGAGGCCGACGTGCTGGATGGCGGTATTGCTGTTGAACGGACCGGCATAGTTGCCCGCCACTTCACCCTGGAACCAGGTGCCATAACCACGGCTCTGGCCGTTGAACATCGAGTCCCAGTCTTTGGAGTAGCGGCTGTAGCGATAGGTCAGGTCTGGCGTCCAGGGCAGGTCGGCGAAGGTGTAGCCGGCTTCGGTGTACCAGGCTTTCTCCGGGCCCGCGTCCTTGTCCTGCCAGGCGTACTCGAAGGAGAAATGCGCATTTTCGATGCCGGCATTCCCGGCGCCGCGCAGGCTGTAGATGTCCATGCCGTCGCGCTGCTTCTGGAAGTCGCTGGCGTAGCGGTCATCGACATCGATGCCATGGATATAGGTCAGCCCCAGGGTGCCAGGTGCGGCGGTGTATTCCAGGGTGCTGGCGGCCATTTCGGTGTTGGCCTGGGCGCGGTTGTCGGACTTGATCCACATCAGGCTGCCATGCACGCCTTCCTTGCCGCCCAGGCGCACGACAGCGGTTTTGTCGAAGGCATGCCGGGCCGCCAGGTAATAGGCGCCGCCACGGTTGAGCTCGCCATCGGCCACGCCTTTGCCCAGGTTCAGGCCATCGTCGTTGATGATGAAACCGTCGCCCAGGGTGATCACCTGGCGGCCGTAGGACAAGTCGACACCGTCCTTGCCCAATGCCGGGAACAGATCCCCCGAACGCCAGCCGGCAAAGGCTTCATCGAACTTGGTGGTGCGTTCGGAGCCGTCGCTCAAGCCGGCTGCGTCGCCATCGCCCCAAGTGCCGGAGCTGACCAGGTTGGCCGTCCCGTAGACACTGCCCAGGCCGCCGAGTGTCTGGTCGATACTCAGGCCATACTTGATGAAACCTTCGCGCCAGCTCGAACCGCCGGCGGTGCCGTCGTAGTTCTTGCGGCTGTTGAACAGCCCGTAGACCGCCAGGAAGTTGCCGGTGACGGTGGTGTCTTCGTCGGTGTAAAGCTCATAGGCCTGCGCCGATGAATCGGCGACCAGCAGGGCAATGCCCAGGCCGATGGCGGTGCGCAGCAAAGGTGTACGGTGTGTGTGCTCCATGGTGGATTCCCCTGTGTGATAGGACAGCAGAGCGCGCATTAAGGGGAGTGGTACCCGGGGAAGTCTTTCACCTGCCTGCCATGGAGTTGACTCAGGCCGCCAGCGCCGCGGTGTTGGCAGGCAGCAACAAAACCGGCGGCAGACATGGGCAAGACGCCCGGGGCGGCGCAGCGCAGAGTAAGGCTGCACGCAACGCTGTTTCGATCAGGGATTGGTTGGGGAAGGCATGATCGCCGGCTCCTGGACGGCAGTGGCATCCCTACTAAAAATCCGCTTTCGAGGATCTGCACCATGTCGATCAATGACAGGCTCACCGAGCACTTGAACCGGGGTTCGGTGGGCTTTCCCACCGCGTTGGCCAGCACCATTGGCCTGATCATGGCAAGCCCCGTGATTCTCACCGCGACCATGGGCTTTGGCATTGGTGGCAGCGCCTTTGCCGTGGCGATGCTGATCGCCGTGGTCATGATGCTGGCCCAGGCGACGACGTTTGCCGAGGCCGCGTCGATGCTCCCGACCACCGGCTCGGTCTATGACTACATCAACTGTGGCATGGGACGTTTCTTCGCGATTACCGGGACCTTGTCGGCCTATCTGATTGTCCATGTGTTCGCCGGCACCGCCGAGACCATCCTGGCCGGTGTCATGGCCCTGGTGAACTTCGAGCACCTCAACACCCTGGCCGAATCGGCAGGCGGCTCCTGGTTGCTGGGCGTGGGGTTCGTGGTGGTGTTTGGCGTACTCAATGCGTTCGGTGTCAGTGCCTTTGGCCGGGCCGAAATCATCCTGACGTTCGGCATGTGGACCACCCTGATGGTGTTCGGCGTGCTGGGCCTGATCGCTGCGCCGGCGGTGGAGCTGGAGGGCTGGTTTGGCGCGTCCGTGGTGGGCACCGATCTGGTCACGGTGTTGTCGCTGGTGGGCATGGCCATGTTCATGTTTGTCGGCTGCGAATTCGTCACACCGCTGGCGCCGGACCTGCGCAACTCTGCGAAAACCATGCCCCGGGCGATGATGCTGGGCTTGTTCAGCGTTGCCACCTGCATGTTCATCTACGGCGCAGCGATGAAGCGCCAGGTGGAAAACGTGCTGCTCGATGCCACCAGCGGTGTGCATCTGCTCGACACCCCCATGGCGATTCCACGCTTCGCCGAACAGGTCATGGGCGATATCGGCCCGATGTGGCTGGGCATCGGCTTTCTGTTTGCCGGTGCGGCGACCATCAACACCCTGATGGCCGGCGTGCCGCGAATTCTCTACGGCATGGCGGTGGACGGCGCGTTGCCGAAGGTCTTCACTTATCTGCACCCGCGCTTCAAGACGCCGTTGCTGTGCATCCTGGTGGCGATGCTGATTCCTTGCCTGCATGCGTGGTGGCTGGGCGGTAATCCCGACAACATCATGCACTTGGTGCTGGCCGCGGTATGTGCCTGGAGTTTTGCCTACCTGCTGGTGACCGTGTCGGTGGTCAGCCTGCGGATTCGTCGCCCTGATCTGCCGCGGGCCTATCGCTCGCCGTGGTTCCCGTTGCCACAGATCCTGTCCAGTGTCGGCATTGTGTTGGGCATGTGGTTCATCACACCGCCCGGGATGAATCCGGCAGACATCTACGTGCCCTTCGCGGTGATGCTCGGCGGCACCGCGGCGTATGCCTTGTTCTGGACCCTGGTGGTACAGAAGGTCAATCCATTCAAGCCAGCGTCGGTAGAAGACGTGCTGGCCAAGGAGTTCTCCCATGAGCCAGGGCAACCTGCGGGCGAGTTTATCGACCCTGCTGCAAAAACTGTCTGAGTTGTTCAGCGCCCAGCGCGTCCCGGCCGGTTATCGGCCTGGGGCGACCCTGGAACACTTGCGGCGCAACCTGGCGCTGGTGCGATTCGAGGTGGTGGGCCCGGCTACGGCGACGGCCGCCACCGACGATGGCAGCTTGCAGTTGGAGATTGTCGAGCGCACCGAGTCGCAGTTGTTGATGCACCTGGTGATGACCGAGTTCGTGCTGCGCGTGCCTGCCTCCCGAGAGGGCACGGCGCGCCTGGAACTGCACCACGGCGGGGCTGTTCGGCGTAGCGGCATTCGTTGCCGGCAGCGGGACGGGCGCAGTGACCTCGCGGCCCGGTTGCAGGCGGCCGTGGAGCAGGATCCGGTGCTGTACCAGGCCCTCATGCCGCTGGATTTCAAACGGCTGCGCATCGATCTGCAAGGACGCCAGTGGTGCGTGCGCCTGGAACACATGGGCGGTAGCGAAGTGGTCAATCGCATGCCGGCCTTTCGTCGCTATATCCCGTTGAGCCGGGAGCAGCGCACCGTCTTGCTGGCGACCTTGGGCGGCCTGCAGCGGATGTTGGCAACGCTCTGATTCCTTTGTTCTACCCTGGCATCATTCCTGCTACTGCTCTGGCGATCAGGTACTTGTTGCGCGCATATAGATAACATGTTAACTATTGCCGCACAAAAACAAAAAGCCACTGCGGAGAATGCCATGAGCATGCAACAGGTTGGGCAGGACGGTCTGGACACTTGGAACCGGGATCTGCGGGCGACTTGCGGCCACTTCGACACCGAGCTGGCCTTCAATCGTGCGCTGTTCATTGGTGAAGTGTCGAACTTCCATCGGGGTGGCCTTGCCCTCGCGAACCTGCGCACCAATGCCGGTAACATCAAGCGTCACTCGCCCAACGCCGATCACGATGATGACCAGGATTGCCTCCTGGTCAGCCAGCGCAGTGGCTACTGCCGCATTACCCAGAACGGTCGGAGCATCCAGTTGGCGCCCGGTGAATTGTTGTTGATGGATTCCGTTGGGGCGCTTGAAATCACCCCGTTCGGCCTGATCGAACACGCGGTGCTGTCCTTGTCGCGCCAGGACGTGTCGCGGCAACTGGGCGGGGAAACCAGGACCTTTGGCAAGGTGTCGTCCAGCAAGGCGTGTGGACGGATGCTGCATGTCTTGATGGACCAGCTGTGCAGGGACACACCGGACGGCGAGGGCGCGGCGGGCGAGGGTGAAGCCTTGCAGAGTGCCTTCGTTTCGCTGTTGGGCTCGGCCCTGGAACAGGATAGTGATGGCCGTGACGAAGGGGTGGCGTTGCAGGGGAGTCACTTGCGCAGCTATGTGCAGAAGGTCATCGACGAATCACTGACCCAACCCGGCCTCAGCCCGGTGGGCCTGGCCAATCGGCTGAATATTTCGGTGCGGCATCTGTATCGCTTGTTCGAAGAGCAGGATGACAGCGTTTGCCGCTACATCCAGCGGGCCCGGCTCAAGCGCAGCGCGGATGACCTGACCAACCCGTTCCTGCGGGATGAGTCCATTACCTCGATTGCCTACAAATGGGGCTTTACCGATTCGGCGCATTTCAGCCGTTCGTTCAAGAAGCAGTTCGAGCTGTCGCCCAAGGAGTTTCGTTCCAGCCGTTTGCAGGTGGGGATGGGGGTGGCTTGAGTGGATGTGTCCAATAGCTTTGCAGTCTGAACCACCGCTTTCGCGAGCAAGCCCGCTCCCACAAAGGGATTTGTGATGAACATGATTTTTTTGGATGACATTGGAAAGTGTGGGAGCGGGCTTGCTCGCGAAGGCGGCGGTACATTCACCACCATCGTCAGCGAGGCACCGCTCCCGTAGGCTCAAACCTCCGGCAAAGTCGAACCCCCATCGACCACCAAAGTCTGCCCGGTCACATAACTGGCCAGGCTCGACGCCAGGAACAGCATGGCGCCAGCGATGTCGCTCGGTTGGCCCAATCGACCCAGCGGCACCCGGCGGGCGATGTCCTGGTTGACCTCATCGTCGCCAAGATTCGCCATGGCCGGTGTTGCAATCATGCCCGGCTCGACGCCATTGACGCGGACATTCTCGGCTGCCAGCTCCAGCGCGGCATTGCGAATGAAACCATTGACCCCGGCCTTGGAGGCCGCGTAGTGGCTGAGCCCTGGATACGCGACCCGCGGGCCGGTGACCGAGGAGGTCACCAGCACGCAGCCTTGGCCCTGGCGCCGGAACATCGGCAACGCGGCCTGGGTCAGCCAGAACAGCGCCGACAAGTTCACCGCCAGCGTTCGCTCAAGCATCGACGGGGTGATCTCGGCGAACGGTGTCAGCGGAAAATAGCCGGCGTTGTGCACCAGGATATCCAGCCTCCCCAAGCGTTGCTCCAGCTCGGCCAACATCCCGAAGACCGCCGTTGCGTCGGCCAGGTCAACCCCCACCGCTTGCACCTGACAGCCCACGGCGGTCAATTCGCCGGCCACTGCTTCGGCCCGGGCCAGGCCCAGGTCGGCAATCACCACGCGAGCCCCTCGCAGGGCAAACGCTTCGACGATGGCCCGGCCAATGCCCTGGGCGCCGCCGGTGACCAGTACGGTCTGGCCGCTGAAATCCAGATCCTCAGGCATCGGTCGCCTCCATCCGGCTGAAGGCCAGTGTCGGCACGTCGACGATGCTGGAACCGCCATCGGCCACCAACGTCGCCCCAGTGATGATCGACGCATCAGGCGAGGCCAGGAAACGACAGGCGTTGGCGATTTCCTGCGCACTGGCCGGCCTGCGCAACGGCACGTCGGCGCAGACCCGGTCATACGCCTGTTGCAACGTTTCGCCATGGAACTGCATCAATGCCTGCATTTCTTCATCGGCCATGGGCGTGCGGACCCAACCTGGGCAGATCGCATTGACTCGTACGCCGTGAGGCCCGTAATCCCTTGCCAGGGAGCGGTTGAGGCCCAGCAGCGCATGCTTGGCGGTGGTGTAGCCGCACACGTGCGGGCCTGCCGCCAAGGAAGCAATGGAGGCGATCAGCACAATGTTGCCGGCGCTTTCCTGCAGCAGGGGCAGGCACGCCCGGGCGCTGTAGAAGGCGCTGTCGAGATTGCTGCGCAGGGCCGCTTCCCAGGCCGATGACTGAGTCTCGGTGGCGCTGCCCAATCCCATGCCGCCGGCACAGGCCAGCAGCACGTCGAGTCGGCCAAAACGCGTGCGAATCTGCTCGACGAAGCCGTCCCAGGTGGTCGGGCAGGCTGCATCGCCGACCAGCACCAGGCCGTCGATGTCCTCGGCGAGGGTTTCCAGGGGCTCGCGGCGTCGACCGATCAGCACCAGGTTGGCGCCTTCGGCGGCATACAGGCGGGCGCAGGCCGCACCGATACCGGTGCCGGCGCCCGTGATCACGACGGTGCGTAATTCAGGCATCGGGATACTCCGTCTGATTGATAACCTGGCAGTAGGAACTGACCGGGAAATTGGAATACTCATCGAACGACTCACCGGCGTAGCCAAAGATCTTGCCGTCGCTGCGATGCTGTTGCAGGTCGATCAGCACCAGGCCCAGGGTCGGGATGATTTTTTCCCGCCACACGAACAGGTACAGCTGATCGGCGATCTTGTAGGTGTCGCAGCGATCGGTGTCGCACAGGCCTTGTTCAACGCCCTTGAGGCACTGCCACGAGTAGAACTGGTCGTTGAGGTAAATGTGTTCATAGACTTCGCTCGGGCTGTAGCGATACAGGTTGCGCAGCCCCACCAGTTCGGTGGTCGGTGCGTGCGGGCACAGGCCAGGCTGCCAGGGACGATCGAGGCTGCCGTGCAGGAACTGCGCTTGAACCGAGGTCAGGGGCTTGCCGGTCAACGCCCGGCTGTAGAGGCCTTCGCCGGTTTCTTGCTGGCTTGGCATGCGGCCGATCACGGCGGTGAAGGACGCGCTGGCGGTATCGAGCACCAGGCTTATCGATGACGTCAGCTCGCCTTCGCGCTTGATGAAGTCCACCAGGTACAGGCCCGGGCGTACCGACGTGGCCCGGTAGGGCGCGGTGCCGCTGGAGTGCCCATCGGCGGCGTTCCAGGACACGGCATTCTGCTCGAAGCGATGCTCGATCTGCCAGCCATTGGCGAAATGCAGGGTGAAGGTCTTGCCGTCCAGGTCGGCCAGGTTTGGCAGGATGAAGGCTTCGGGGGCAAAGCCATCGGCCAGGGCGCCGACGGTGATCCAGTCTGAAGAGGTGCTCATTGCAAGGCTCCGGTGGTTGAGTTAGCCACTCGGATCATGCGGTGCCGGGCAACGGCGGCCTATCAACCAAATGGTTGATCAGAGGAACAGTGCGCTGACCAACTCGGTACGGCTGCTCACGCCAACCTTGCGAAACAGGTGGATCAGGTGAGTCTTGATGGTCGGCAAGCCCACCTCCAGCTCCCGGGCCAATTGCTTGTTGCTGACGCCTTGGCGCAGCAGCCAGGCAATCTGGCGTTCCTTGGGCGTCAAGTCGCCCAGTGGGTCCTCATGGCCAGGCAAATGGGCCACGGCCAGTTGCAGCAAGGCCTGCAACGCGCTGAGTTGACTCAACTGCTGGCTGGTGAAGACGCCTTGCTCGGCAGTGCGCAGCAACGAAATCGCGGCTTGGGGCTGACCGTCCCGATGGGCGAAGACTTCCACCACGTCGACCACGCCGTAGCGCTGCAGGAAGTCGTGATAACGATGGTTGTCACGTCGCGGTTGGCGGGCCATCGCCAGGCTCAACGGCACCACGGCCAACTCGCTGGACACGCAGTGGCGCGGGTGCAGCGGATCGAACTGGCGGTAGTTGTCCAGGTAGTCGCGGTGCATCTCGCCGCTCATCCCATGCAGGCTGAAGTCGTGGACTTGCAGCTGCCGATCCACGCAGTAGAACGCCGCCCGGCTGACGGGAACCAGCTGGGTAAAGGCGTGCAGGCACTGGCCGGCGATGTCCTGGGTGGGGATGACGTTCATGCTCGCACCTTCGCCGAGAGGGCTGCCGGTGGGGCCGGCAGCCAAGTCCGATCAGGCTACCGCGAAGTAGTGTTTGACGAAACTCTCGCTGAGCACTTCCCACAGCACTGGCGTGCCCTTGGTCACGAACCAGCTGTCGCCGGCCTTGTAGCGGGTGCTCTGGCCGGTGGTCTCGTCGGTGAGCACTACTTCACCGGTGACCACGGTGGCTTGTTCGGCGAAGGGGTAGACCATCCGGAACTTGCCTTGGGTGGTGCCGAAGTAGGCGCTGCTGACGGGGTCGGTCGGTGCGCCGAAGGTCATCTTGCCGAAGGCTTTGACTTCGCCTTCGAGAATCTGCGAACCGAGATCGGCGACGGTGCCCCAGGCGTCCAGGTCGGACAGCTGGATGTCTTTTTCGAGGGTGATAAGGGGCATGGCAGTGACTCCTGATGATTGAAAAATAGTGAAGTTGGGTGGGGTGCTGTAGGAGCTGGCGAAGCCTGCGATCTTTTGATTTTGACCTTTCGCTCTAGACTCAATGGTCAATGGAAAGATCGCAGCCTCGTTTCACTCGACAGCTCCTACGGCAGCGCAGCGGGATAAATCCCCTCCCTCAGCGACGGCCGTTCCAGTAGCCCGACAGCTGATGCCAGGACTTGCCGGCGGTCAGCAGCAATGGACGAATGGCGTCTTTGCCGATGATGGTCGGGCGATGGATCGAGCTGACCAGGTCGTAGCGCGCCGAGCCTTCGCTCATGCCTTCGGCCAGCACTTTGCAGATGATGTGGCTCGGGGTGACGCCAAAGCCTGAGTAACCCTGGACGAAAAACGCGTTGCTGCGACCGGGCAGGGTGCCGATCTGCGGGAACAGGTTCGGGCTGCAGGCCATCGGGCCGCCCCAGGCCAGGTCGATCTTCACGTCCTTGAGGTACGGGAAGATCTTCAGCATCAGGCGCCGGTTCCAGGCCTTCAGATCTTGGGGGATGTGCTCCACCAACGGCGTCGCGGCACCGAACAGCAGGCGGTTTTCGTGGGTGACGCGGTAGTAGTCGATCACCGGGCGAATGTCGCTGTAGGCTCCGCGAATCGGGCTGATGCGCTGGATCAGTTCGTCCGACAACGGCTCGGTCATCATCTGGAAGGCGTAGGTGTTGATGGTCGAGCGGTGCAGTTCCGGTTCCAGCTTGTTGAGGAAACTGTCGCAGGCCCAGAGCAGCTTGCTGGCCCTGACCGAGCCACGCCCGGTACGCACGGTGATGCGCTCGCCATAGCTGACTTCCAGGGCCGGGCTGTTTTCGAAAATCCGCACGCCGTGGCTGACCAGGGCCTTGGCCTCACCCAGTAGCAGATTCAGCGAGTGCACGTGCCCGCCGCCCATGTGCAGCAAGGCGCTGCTGTAGGCCTTGGAGCCGATGATCTGCTGCACGTCGGAGCCGCCGAGAAAGCGGATCTCGTGTTTGCTGTTGACTGACTTGAAGTCTTTTTCCCAGGCCCGCAGGGTTTTCTCCTGGCGCGCGTTGAAGCCCATGTAGCCGTAGCCGTGGCAGAAGTCGGCATCGATGGCGTACTTGGCGATACGGTCCTTGATGATGTCGGCGCCCAGGTCGCTGATCTCGAAGATCTGGCGCAGGCCGTCTTCACCCACGTCCTTCTTGATCTTTTCCAGGTCATGACCGATGCCGGCCATGATCTGCCCGCCATTGCGCCCGGTGCCGCCGAACCCCAGGTAACGCGCCTCCAGCACCACGATGTTGGTGATGCCTTTTTCGGCGAGCTCCAGCGCGGTATTGATGCCGGAGAAACCGCCGCCAATGACCACAACATCGGCGTCCACGTCCTGTTCCAGCGTGGGGAAGCTGAGGTTGTATTTCTTGGTGGCCGTGTAATAGGTGGGCGTTTCGATATTGATCATGACGCAACCTGACAAAGTGAAAGGAAACTCCGTTGCAACGCCTACGCAAGGCATTGCAGGGGATGGCCCTATTAAGAGCCCGGATGGGGGTGCCTGTCTTGATCATCCGTGCCGGGGTATTTGACCGAGCGCGCCAGGGAGCCGAAACCTGCCCATGAAAAGTACAACCTTGGATCTGGAAGGTGCATTTTTCACCTGCCCGTGATTGCCCATACTGGACCGGCCTTAATCACTGATCCCGCTGTTTGTGCAACCTCAGGTTGCCGGGCAGAGGCGGGATCGGCAGATGCCAATAATAAAAGAGCCCGTCCATGAAAAAGCCAAACCCGCTGCTCGAAGACCTCAAGCCGATCCTGCCGGTCATTGCCGCCAATGCCTTCCAGGCGGAGAAAGACCGTAGCGTGCCTGCCGAGAATATAGCCTTGCTCAAAAGCATCGGCATGCACCGGGCCTTCCAACCAAAACCCTACGGTGGCATGGAGATTTCCCTGCCGCAGTTCGCCGATTGCATCGCGCTGCTGGCCGGTGCCTGTGCCAGCACGGCCTGGGCCATGAGCCTGTTGTGCACCCACAGCCATCAGTTGGCAATGTTCCCGGCCAAGGCCCAGCAGGAAGTCTGGGGCGATGATCCCGATGCCACCGCCAGCAGCAGCATCGCGCCGTTTGGTCGCACCGAGGACGTCGAGGGCGGTGTGATGTTCAGCGGTGAAATGGGCTGGAGCAGCGGCTGCGATCATGCCGAATGGGCGATCGTGGGGTTTCGCCGTAAAAACGCCGAAGGCGCCCAGGACTATTGCTTTGCAGTGCTGCCGCGCAGCGACTATGCGATTCGCGATGACTGGTTTGCGGTGGGCATGCGCGGCAGTGGCAGCAAGACGTTGATCATCGACAATGCTTTCGTGCCGGAACACCGGATCCAGAAAGCCAAGGACATGATGGAGGGCAAGTCCGGCGGATTCGGCCTCTACCCCGACAGCAAGATTTTCTACTCGCCATACCGACCTTACTTCGCCAGTGGTTTCTCCACGGTCAGCCTCGGCGTGGCCGAACGGATGCTGGAGGTCTTTCGCGAGAAAACCCGCAACCGTGTGCGGGCCTACACCGGTGCGGCAGTCGGTGCCGCTACCCCGGCGTTGATGCGCCTGGCCGAGTCGACCCATCAGGTGGCGGCGGCCCGTGCCTTCCTGGAGAAAACCTGGCAGGAGCACGCCGAATACGGCGAGCGCCATGAATACCCCAGCCGGGAAACCCTGGCGTTCTGGCGGACCAACCAGGGTTACGCCACCAAGATGTGCATCCAGGCCGTCGATCGCTTGATGGAGGCGGCTGGCGGCGGTGCCTGGTTCGAAAGCAATGAGTTGCAACGGCTGTTCCGCGACGCCCACCTGACCGGCGCCCATGCCTATACCGACTACGACGTCTGCGCGCAGATTCTCGGTCGTGAGCTGATGGGCCTTGAGCCTGATCCTTCCATGGTTTGACCGCCTGTTCGCTGAACCCCAGAACAATAATCGAGGCCGTCGCTCGAGGCGGCCGGGAGTCTTGCATGTCCAGTCTTTGTGCTACCGCTTTCGACACCCGCGCGTTCCGCCGGGCCCTGGGTAACTTCGCCACCGGCGTGACCGTGGTCACCGCTGCCACTGAAGATGGCCGCAAGGTCGGTGTGACGGCCAACAGTTTCAACTCGGTGTCCCTGGACCCGCCATTGATCCTGTGGAGCATCGACAAACGATCCAGCAGCCATGGCGTGTTCGAAGCCGCCAGCCACTTTGCGGTGAACGTGCTGGCCGCCGACCAGATCGACCTGTCGAACAACTTCGCACGACCCAAGGAGGACCGCTTCGCTGAAATCGAATTCGAGACCGGCGAAGGCGGCGCTCCGGTGCTTGTCGATTGTTCGGCGCGTTTTCACTGTGAAAAATTCCAGCAGGTCGATGGCGGCGATCACTGGATCATGATCGGCAAGGTCGTGGCGTTTGATGATTTCGGACGCTCGCCGTTGCTCTATCACCAGGGCGCCTACTCGATGGTGCTGCCTCACACGCGCATGACCAAACGGGAAGAGGGCCAATCCCCCAGCAGTCACTTCCAGGGACGCTTGAGCCACAATCTGTATTACCTGATGACCCAGGCACTGCGGGCCTATCAGGCCAGCTACCAGCCGCGTCAGTTGTCCACCGGCTTGCGCACCAGTGAGGCGCGGATGTTGATGGTGCTGGAGAACGACGCCGGGCTGAACCTGTGCGACCTGCAGCGGGAAGTGGCGATGCCGGCGCGCGAGATCGAAGAAGCCGTGGCCAACCTCAAGCGCAAGGGCCTGGTGAGCGATGAAGGCGAGCGGGTACGCCTGACTGCCAAGGGTATCGATGAGACCGAAGGGCTCTGGGCGATTGCCAAGGAGCAGCAGGACAAGGTGTTCGACCCGTTCAGCGAGGAACAGGTCGAGCATTTCAAGCAAGTGCTCAAGGGCGTGATCAAGGGCGCTTGAGCGACATTCAGTAAAGACTGGCATTCACCCCTTGTGGCGAGAGAGGTGTTGTGGGAGCAAAGCTTGCTCGCGACATAGGCGACTCGATTTCTGAAAGACTTTCATTGCCTGTATCGCGAGCAAGCTTTGCTCCCACAATGAGTCCCCTCGCCGCAGGTAACTCGGCATCGAAAATGATAAGATTTAGTTAACTCATTAACTAAATCCCTCTCGCGAACATACTCATGCCCAAGCTGCGCCAATCCTTGACCCTGACTCTGCTCCAGGCCCGTGAAGCGGCCATGGGGTTTTTCCGGCCTTCCCTCAATCAACATGGCTTGACCGAGCAGCAATGGCGGGTCATCCGTATTCTCAGCCAGCACGATGAGCTGGAGATCAATCGCCTGGCCGAATTGGCCTGCATCCTCAAACCCAGCATGACCGGCGTGTTGGTGCGCATGGAAGCGGCGGGCATGGTGGTGCGGCGCAAGGCTGAACAGGATCAGCGGCGAGTGCTGGTGCGCCTGGCGCCGCAAGGGCAGGCGAGTTTCGATTCGATGAGCCAGAGCATGGAAGAGAATTACCAGCGTCTGCAGGACAAGTTAGGGGAGGAAAAATTGCAGACGCTGCTGGGGTTGCTCAATGAGCTGAAGGCGATCAGGCGCTGAGACCCCGGGCTAGTTGTTTTCTGTGGGAGCAAGGCTTGCCCGCGATGAAGACGCTGCGGTCTTTCAGAGACCGAGGTGCCTGTTTCGCGAGCAAGCTTTGCTCCCACAGATCCCCTTGCCACAAGGTATTTGATACCGATCAGTACACCCCGCCAACCGCAGGCTTCGGTGTGTCCTTGAACGTCGCCGCCAGTGTCTGCAAGCCCCGCATCAACACCGTCGTATCCACGCCCACCGCGACAAACGCCGCGCCGAGTTCGATATAGCGCCGGGCCAGTTTTTCATCGGCGCTGAGAATCCCGGCTGCCTTGCCGGCCTGGCGGATGCGGGCGATGGCGTCTTCGATGGCCGCTTGCACCTCCGGGTGACCGGGGTTGCCGCGAAAACCCATGGACGCGCTCAGGTCAGCCGGGCCGATAAAGACCCCATCCACACCTTCCACTGCCGCAATTTCATCCAGGTTGGCCAGGCCTTCGCGGCTTTCGATCTGGACCAACAGGCACATCTGTTCATCGGCCTTGTCGAGGTAACCGGGGATGCTGTTCCAGCGTGATGCCCGGGCCAATGCGCTGCCGACGCCGCGTACGCCATGGGGCGGGTAGTGGATGGCGCGCACCAGTTCGCGCGCCTGGTCGGCGCTTTCCACCATCGGCACCAGCAGGGTCTGCACGCCAATATCGAGCACTTGCTTGATCAGCGCCGTGTCACCGATCACCGGGCGTATCACCGGCTGGCTGGGGTAGGGTGCCACGGCCTGAAGCTGGCCGAGCAAGGTGCGCAAGTCGTTGGGCGCGTGTTCACCGTCGATCAGCAGCCAGTCGAAGCCGGCGTTGGCCGCCAGTTCCGCACAGTAGGCATCGGCCAACCCCAGCCACAGGCCGATCTGCGCCTCGCCGCTGCGCAGGCGTTGCTTGAAGGTATTGATGGGCATGTCCATGAAACGGTCTCCGATCAGACGAAACGGCAGGCGATGGAACCGAGCAGGTCGTAGTCGACATGGAAGGTGTCGCCGGGGTTGGCGGCCACCGGGCGGGTGAAGGAGCCACCGAGGATGACCTGTCCCGGTTGCAGGGTGACGTCATAGGCCGCCAGTTTGTTCGCCAGCCAGGCCACGCCTTTGGCCGGGTGATTGAGCACCGCCGCCGAGACGCCGGACTCTTCGATCACGCCGTTGCGGTAGAGCACCGCCGGCACCTTGCGCAGGTCGATCTCGGTCGGGCGTACGGCGCGACCGCCCATGACCACGCCGGCATTGGCGGCGTTGTCGGAGATGGTGTCGAACACCTTGCGGGTCGCCTTGGTCTGCGGGTCGATCTGCTGGATGCGCGCATCGATGATTTCCAGCGCCGGGATCACCCATTCAGTGGCGTCGAGCACGTCGAACACCGTCACGTTCGGACCTTTCAACGGCTTGCCGAGGATGAACGCCAGCTCCACTTCCACCCGTGGCACGATGAAACGCTCGAACGGGATATCGGTGCCTTCATCGAAAAACATGTCGTCGAGCAGTGCGCCGTAGTCCGGCTCGGTGATGTTCGACGACACCTGCATGGCCCGGGAGGTTAGGCCGATCTTGTGGCCGACCAGCTTGCGCCCGTCCTTGATTTTTTGCGCGACCCAGGCGCGCTGGATGGCGTAGGCATCCTCGATGGTGATGTCCGGGTGATCGAGGGAAAACTGCCGCACCTGTTCGCGGGAGCGTTCGGCATGGTCGAGGCGGGCGGCGGCTTGCTGGATGAGGTTCTGGTCAAGCATGGCAAGGGTCTCTTATTGAGGGTTGACGATGGCGGCCCGGGTGCGCAGCACCAGCAAGCCGCCAAGGGCGATGAGCAGGGCCAGCACATACAGGGCGAGGCTGGCGCTCTGGGTGGTGTCGCGCATCCAGCCGATCAGGTAGGGCGCGAAGAATGAGGCGATGCTGCCGAAGGAACTGATCAGGGCAATGCCGGCGGCCTGGGTGGCGTTGGACAGGAAGGCTGGCGGCAGCTGCCAGAACATCGGCAACGCCGCACTGGCACCCATGCCGGCGACAATCAGGCCGCTGAGCACCAGGGTCGGATTACCAGGTGAGAGCCCGGTGACCGCAATACCCAGCGCGGCCATCCACAGCGGCACGCACAGGTGCCAGCGGCGTTCGCGATGGCGGTCGGAGGAACGCCCGCAGCCGATCATGAAGAAACAGCCGGCCAGGTACGGCACCGCGCTGAGCAGCCCGACCTTGCCGTCGCTGCCGATGCCGGCGCCATGGATCAGGGTCGGCATCCAGAAGGCCAGGGTGTTCACCGCCAGCATCACGGCGAAGTAAACCGCCACCAACAACCAGACCTGCGGATTGTTGAGGATCGCCGAAAACGAGGTGATGGATTTGCGCTGTTCTTCAAGGCTCAGTTGTTCGCGCAGCTGCTGCTTGGCGTGTGGTGTGAGCCACCTGACCGTCTCGAAATTGTCCGGCAGGCACTTGAGCACAACAAGGCCGAGCAGGATCACCGGTAGCCCTTCGATGACGAACATCCATTGCCAGCCGCGCAGGCCGCCAAGGTCATGGAAGTGCTCGAGAATGCCGCCGGACAAAGGCCCGCCAATCACCCCGGCCATCGGCACGGCGATGGCAAACAACGCGGTCACCTGGGCCCGACGCCGGGCCGGATACCAACGGTTGAGAAAGACCAGGATGCCAGGAAAGAAACCGGCCTCGGCCACGCCCAGCAGAAAGCGCAACACGTAGAAACCGGCGGCGCTGTCGATCAGGAACATGCCGGTGGACAAGGCGCCCCAGACCACCATCAGCGCGGCGATCCAGCGCCGCGGACCGACCCGGTCCAGGGCCATGTTGCTGGGCACCCCAAACAGCGCGTAGGCGATGAAGAACAGCCCTGCGCCGAAGCCGTAGACTGTATCGCTGAACTGCAGGTCGGCGCTCATCTGCATCTTCGCGAAGCCGATGTTGATGCGATCCAGGTGGGCAAAGAGGTAACAGACCAGCAGCAGCGGCATCAGCCGCCAGGTGATGGTGGCGTGGGTGCGGTCGTGCGCGATGGTGCCGGCCGTGTTGGCGGTATTGGCTGTGCTCATGATCTTGTACTTTTTGTCAGAGAGGCCGATGGGAAACGCGAGGCAGACGGATTCAGGTGGCCTGGCCCTTGAGGAAGGCGTGGACGTTGTTGGCCTTGAAATTGAGCTGTTCGTGCAGCTCGATCATCTCGAACGACAGGGCCAGCAGGCGTTGGGCCTGGAGCTCGGCGAAGTGCGCGGTGATCACCTCGAAGAGTTTTTCCGCGACTTTCTGGCGGGTGGCCAGGTCACGGCCGTGGCCGACTTTCAAGGTCATGTGCACGAAGGCGTAGTCGTGCTTGCCGTCAGCCATGCGCCAGGTGTCCAGGCGCACGCCGCGGCTGCGGATGCCGCCCAGGGGGAAGACGCCGCTGTCGCCCAGCAAGGCGTGGACCTTTTCAAACAGGCCGGGCAGGTCGGCTTGTTGTTCGATGTTGTCGGTGTATTCAGCGATGAAATGCGGCATGAACGGTTCCTTCAGGCCGTACGGGGGTACCGTACGGCTGCAGTGTCAAACAGGGAAGACGGCGTTGATCTGTCCGGTGCCGGAGCTGCCGAAAGGCTCGGTGATGATTTCGGCAGGCTTGTCGTAGTCCGGCCCGCCGAGCAACCCCAGCAGCATCGCCGTGTCATGCATCTTGCCTTCGCCAAAGCAGTGTTCGGCGTAGTCCGGGAGCATGGCGCAGAACTCTTTCCAGCGGCCTTGGCGCCACATCTCGACGACGTGCAGGTCGACCTGCTTGTCGAATTCCCGCGTCCAGTTGTGGATGTTGGCTTCGGCGTTGCGATCATCGGAGAAACGGTGCGACAGCGAGCCGGACGCGAGCACCAGCACCTTGCGATCGCTTTTTTCGATGGCCCGGCGCACGGCGGCGCCGAAGGTGAAGCTGTCTTGCAGGCGGTGCCAGGCGCACCAGGCGGCAATCGACACGACGTCGAATTTCTGTTCCTGAGGGACGTCCATGTGCATGTAGCGCATGGGCACCAGCGTGCCGTATTCCAGTTCAAGACTCGGGATGTTGTGGGCCAGGGTGCGCACGTCGGCGGCATTGGCCTCGGCGGCGATCAGCTCGCCCAGTTCCGGGGCGCCTGAGTATTCGTACTCCATGTTCTTGATGAAGTGCGGCAGCTCGTTGCTGGTGTAGATGCCCTTGAAGTGCGCGCCGCTGTTGACGTGATAGGCGCTGTTGACCAGCCAGTGCACGTCGAACACCACGGCGGTATCGGCCCCCAGTTCCCGGGCGCGACGACCGATTTCCTTGTGGCCGGCAATCGCGGCGGCGCGGCAACCGTGGTGCTTGCCGGGCAGCTCCGACAGGTACATCGAGGGAACGTGGCAGATTTTCGCAGCCAGGACGACTTCGCCCATGATGATTCTCCTGAAAAATTGTTCTTGTTGAATCTTGGTTGTGGGAGCAAAGCTTGCTCGCGAATGCAGACGACTCGATTTCTGAAAGACCGCAGTGCCTTCATCGCGGGCAAGCCTTGCTCCCACAGGTACAGGGATAAATCCCCTCGCCACGGGGTTCATCACTGACCTTGGGTCATACACCCCAGCGGGGTATGTGATGACTGCCCATGGAGATGCAAACGTTCTTGATCTCGGCAAACACTTCAAAGCTGTACTGTCCGCCTTCGCGGCCGGTTCCGGAACCCTTTACGCCGCCGAAAGGCTGGCGCAGGTCGCGCACGTTCTGGCTGTTGATGAACACCATGCCGGCCTCGATGCCATGGGCCAGGCGATGGGCCTTGCCGATGTCCTGGGTCCAGATGTACGAGGCCAGGCCGTATTCGGTGTCGTTGGCCAGTTGCAAGGCTTGGGCCTCGTCCTTGAACGGGATCAGGCACACCACCGGGCCGAAGATTTCTTCCTGGGCGATGCGCATGTTGTTGTTCACGTCGGCGAACACCGTTGGCTGGATGAACTGGCCGCGGCTCAAATGCGCCGGCAAATTGGCCGGACGCTCCAGGCCGCCGGCCAGCAGGGTGGCGCCTTCTTCGAGGCCGATCTTGATGTAGCCGGTGACCTTGTCGTAGTGGGCCTGGGTGATCATCGAGCCGACCTGGGTCTTCGGGTCCTGCGGATCACCGACGATCAGGCGCTTGGCGCGGGCGGCGAACTCGGCGACGAACTGCGGGTAGACGCTTTCCTGGATGAAGATCCGGCTGCCGGCGGTGCAGCGTTCGCCATTGAGGGAAAAAATCGTGAACAGCGCCGCATCCAGGGCCCGTTCGAGGTCGGCGTCTTCGAAAATCAGCACCGGCGACTTGCCGCCGAGTTCCATCGAATACTTCTTCAACCCGGCGGTCTGCATGATTTTCTTGCCGGTGGCGGTGCCGCCGGTGAAAGAGATCGCCCGCACATCCGGGTGGCGCACCAACGCATCGCCGGCGGTTGCGCCGTAACCCTGGATCACGTTCAACACGCCATTGGGCAGGCCTGCCTCCACCGCCAGGCGACCCAGCTCGTTGGCGGTCAGCGGCGACAGCTCGGACATCTTCAGCACGGCCGTGTTGCCCAGCGCCAGGCACGGCGCGGTCTTCCAGGTCGCGGTCATGAACGGTACGTTCCAGGGCGATACCAGCGCGCAGACACCCACCGGTTGGTACAGGGTGTAGTTGAGCATCTGATCATCGACCGGATAGGTGTGACCGTCCATCCGCGTGCAGACTTCGGCAAAAAAATCGAAGTTGTGGGAGGCACGCGGAATCAGCACGTTCTTGGTCTGGTGGATCGGCAAGCCCGTGTCGAGGGTTTCCAGTTCGGCCAGTTTCGGCACGTTCTGTTCGATCAGTTCACCGAGCTTGCGCATCAGCCGGGCGCGTTCCTTGGCAGGCGTATTGGCCCACTTTGGAAAGGCCTCCTTGGCCGCAGCCACGGCTTGGGCGACTTCCTCGGCGCCGCCGCTGGCGACTTCGCCGATGGCCTCGCCCGTGGCCGGGTTGTAGTTGACGAAGACGTCTTTGCTTTCGACCTCACGGCCGTTGATCCAGTGTTTGATCATGCTGCTCAAGCCTCTTTACGGGATGCGAAGAACTCGGCTTCGCTGACAATTCGATTGACCAGACGGCCGACGCCTTCCACTTCCACCACCACTTCATCACCGGGCACCACGTCCGCCAGGCCTTCCGGCGTGCCGGTGGCAATCATGTCGCCGGGCTGCAAGGTCATGAAGCTGGACAGGTACTCGATCAGGTACGGGATATCGAAAATCATGTCCTTGGTGCTGCCTTCCTGGCGCAGTTCGCCATTGATCCAGGTGCGCAGCGTCAGGTTGCTCGGGTCCGGCACATCGGCCACATCGACGATCCATGGGCCGACGGGGGTGGTGGCATCACGGTTCTTCACCCGCAGGTTGGGGCGGTAGTAGTTTTCCAGGTAATCGCGGATCGCGTAGTCGTTGCACACGGTGTAGCCAGCCAGGTATTCCAACGCATCCTCGCGCTTGACGTTGCGCGCCGCTTTGCCGATGACCGCCACCAGCTCGCACTCGTAGTGCATGTAGGCGACGTTGTCGGGACGCCAGGTCGCCTGGTTGTGGCCGGTGTAGGTACCGCGGGACTTGATGAATGCCAGGGGCTCGGTCGGCGGCTTGAACGCCAGTTCGGCGGCGTGATCGGCATAGTTCAGGCCCAGGGCGAACATGCTGCCGGTGGCCGGTGGCAGCCACTGGACCTGATCCTCGGCCAGCACGCGACCGTCGGCCAGGCGTACAGCGTTGTGAGCTTCAACGGTGACGGCTTGATCCTGGCCTTCAAAACGAATGCGCGCGTGTTTCATGAACCTGCTCCTGTTTCCTCGGCCACGATGGTATTGACCAGACGGCCCAGGCCGCTGATGTCCACTTCGACACGGTCACCGGGCAGTACGTCGACCCGGCCTTCAGGTGTGCCGGTGATCAGCACGTCGCCGGCATGCAGGGTCATGAATTCGCTGATCTCGGCAATCAGTTGGGGAATGTTGCGAACGAAGTGGGCCGTGCTGTTCTGCTGGCGAACCTCGCCGTTGACGTACAGCGTGATCGCCAGGCTGTGCGGGTCGGCCACCTGGGCGGTGGGCACCAGTTCCGGGCCGATGGCGCAGAAGCCGTCCCGGCACTTGGCCTTGACGGCGGGGCGGTAATAGCTGTCTTCCGGGAGGCTGAATTCATTGACGATGGTGTAGCCGGCCACGTAGTCCAGGGCTTCGGCGGTGCTGACGCGACTGGCTGACTTGCCCATGACCACGCCAAGCGCCGGCCCTGGTTGCAGTGTTTCGCCGCGACCGGGGTGAACCACCTCGGCACCGTGCCAGTTGCGGGTGTTGGGGGTCTTGATGAACAGCACGGGCTTGAGCGGCGGCTTCTGGTAGGGCGGTTGCTCGAACTCGGCGAGGCGCTGTTTCAGCAGCCCCTGGTAGTTCAGCGCGACCCCGAACAGGGTGCCGGTCGCGACGTCATGCAGGGCACGGCTCATGCTTGTCTCCTGGCGATGCAGAGGGGTGAGGGCTCTGCGGTTATTGTTAATGTGTTAACAGTTATAATTAAGATGTTAACTATCGTCAAGCGTGACAGAATGAGCGGGCACTGGTTGCCTTGCCGGATTCGGTGCAGGATGGGTGCGGCAGGTGCCTGGACCAGAATAAGAAAACGAGTACTGCGTGATGACTGACCGTCAGCCGATCCCCAACATCAACATTGGTCAGGTGTACGACCAGCGCTACAGCGACGCCGAAGTGCATTACGACCGACTCGCCAACCTGGCGGATTTTTTCGGCCGCAACATGCCGGTTCATCGCCACGACCGGTTCTTCCAGGTGCACTACGTCAAGAGCGGCACCGTGCGGGTGTATCTCGATGATCAGCAGTACGTCGAATCCGGCCCGATGTTCTTCCTCACACCGCCGACCATTCCCCATTCCTTCGTGACCGAGGCCGACAGTGACGGACATGTGCTGACGGTGCGCCAGCAACTGGTGTGGCAGTTGATCGACGCCGACCCGAGCCTGGCGCCGGCGGGCGTGCAAATGCCGGCGGCCTGCGTAGCGCTGGCGCAACTGGGGCCCGGGCAGGCGGGGGAGGTGCGGCGGTTGGAATACCTGTTCGAGGAATTGAGCGAGGAGGTGACGGCCGGGCGCCCGGGGCGCAGCGCAACACTGGACGCTTTGACGCGGCTGATCATGATCAGCCTGCTACGGTTGTGTTCCAACTCCCTGGAGGCCAGGCCGGCCCGGCATGAAGACCTGAAGATCTTTCACCGCTTCAACGAGTTGATCGAGGCCCACTACCTGCAGCATTGGCCGTTGTCGCGCTACGCCGAAGGCGTCGGCGTGACCGAGGCGCGCCTCAATGACGTGTGCCGACGCATCGCCGACCTGCCTTCCAAGCGCCTGATCATGGAGCGGCTGATGCAGGAGGCCAAGCGCCTGTTGTTGTTCACCGGCAGCTCGGCCAATGAAATCTGCTACCAGCTCGGGTTCAAGGACCCGGCCTATTTCAGCCGTTTTTTCCAGCGCTACGCCCAGCTCACGCCGGGGGAGTATCGCCAGCGGCAATCGGGCTTGCGCTGAATGGTGGGGAGAGGGATTTCTGTGGGAGCAAAGCTTGCTCCCACACAATTCCCTTCCACAGTGACATAGCGCGGCCATGCTTCTTGCAGCAGCCTGGCGGCCCAACTAAGCTGCCGACTCGCCCATCCACACAGTTCGAACATGGCCAACCCCAGACCTTCATTGACCCTGACGCTGTTGCAAGCCCGCGAAGCGGCGATGGCTTTTTTTCGCCCGGCGCTGAACCAGCATGACCTTACGGAACAGCAGTGGCGGGTGATCCGCATCCTCCATCAGCAAGGGGAGCTGGAAAGCCATCAGCTCGCTCACCAGGCCTGCATCCTCAAGCCGAGCATGACCGGTGTGCTCAGTCGCCTGGAACGTGATGGGCTGGTGCGTCGGCAGAAGTCCAGCCAGGATCAGCGGCGGGTCTTTGTCGGGCTGACCGAGCGCGGCCAGCAGTGCTTCGTGTCCATGAGCGAGGGCATGGAAAGCAACTATCGACGGATCGAAGAGCAGTTTGGCGAGGAAAAGATGCAGCAACTGCTCGCGTTGCTCAATGAGCTGAAGAACATCAAGCCTTGAGCCGACCTGTCAGGCACTCACAGCGAGGATGCGCTGTAGGAGCTGACGAGCGAAGCGAGGCTGCGATCTTTCCACTGCTCATTGAGTCGAAAGCTCAAGATCAAAAGATCGTCCGAACGCGGCCCGAGCCTTCGCCAGCTCCTACAGAGTTGAGCGAGAGTAAGCGCCATTGCCACAAAATCACTTCACACCGCGCTGCGTTCACGCAACTCCTGCAACCGATCAGCCCCACCTTCAGCCACACGATTCTCGAGCAACCGATCAGAACCGCCTTCAGCCAGCTGTTGCGCCTGGTCGTGAGTCGATGCACTGGCTGCGGTGGCCGAGGCGACATTGGCCAGGCCGACACCGCCAACCAGTGTCAGGGCGATAGCCAGGGACGATACTTTCGAGAAATTGAACATGGTGATTCTCCTTGCGCTTGATTGAGTGGGTCCGTGGCAGCGAATGTGTTGCTGTCCGGTGATCACAGTTAAACGCGCGGATGTATCGACGATGTGTGCCAGGAGGGGCGAAATTCAATGTTTCGTATCAGCCCGCATTTCAGATACAGACCGATACAAACTCAGTAAGCGAGGGCAAGCGGATGGCTTTAAGGCCCGGTCAAGGCTGGGCCAGGGCTTGTTTCAATTGGTCCACCAAGGTTGGCGGCATGTAGTGCGGCCCGTCGAACAGGTAGAGCGGATAGCCTGCATAGGCCGCCAGTTGTGGCTTGAGCTCGTCGACCGTGGCGGAGCGGAAGCCACCGCCGTATTTGGGGCGAAAGGCTTCGACGATGATCCGCACGCGATCCTGGCCAAGCCGATCACGCAGGGCGTCGGCGTAGTTGCGGGCAACCGGGGCGGTGCGGGCATAGACGCCAACGCCGTCCTGGAAAAACACGCCGATGTCGTTCGGCAACCATTGCTTGAGCCAGTCTGCGGTAGCGGCGGGGCCGATGTTGGCGCCGTCGTAGACGCTGATCCACAGCGGGCGTGGCAGCTTGGCCAGCAAGGCCGGCAGCTCCGTGGCGCCCGACCAGCTGGGGTCGACCTCAGCCGGAAAATACCAACCGGTGACATGCAAGGGCGTCGGCAACCCGGCAATGCGCTCTGACAGCGCCGCCAGTTGCTCGATATTTTCCCGTGAGCGGTTCTCGCTGAAATAGCCGGCCAGCCCGAGGATGACATCTTGGGCCCAGGGCGCCTGGGCGATGCGCGCCCAGTCCGGCAGCACGGGTACGCTGGGCAGGCCGGTGCCGGGCACGAAGGCCTGGTCGTCCACCACTGTCCATTGCACGAGCAGCTCGTGCACCCCCAGTTGTTCCCAATTGCCGCTGATGCCGACGGTCTGGTTGTCCGGCTGCCAGGCGATGCCGACGATGTTCGGTGTCGTGGTGGTCATTATGTAGTACGTCCCTGTACCTGCGCTGAGGAGCGCGGCCACAAACAGCGCCGCGATGGTCTTGCGATTGATGAACTTTGCGAAGCTATTCAAACAAGTCCCTTCTGGATGCAGTGTAGTCGCGGCTCGGCAAGGCGAGCCGTTTTTCGTACCGACGAACCGAATGTCCCACCAACGTCCTCAGTAGGAGTAGGTCAGGCGCGCGAACGCGCCTTTGGCGCGATCCTCGCCAAACACCCTGGCCCGGTATTGCAGGGACAGGTCCACATAGGAGCGTGGCGCGTTGTAGGCGTCTTCCCGGAACCAATAGCGTACGTTGTTTCCTATCCCGATCCCCCCGGCGTCGCCGGAAGAAAAGTCATTGCCGCCTTCGCTCTTCATCTTGGAATCGTAGTCGATCGCCGCGACGACATGGGGGAAGGCCACCCAGCGCGAGCCGGTCCCGCCGATGGCATAGCTGCGGCCCACTTGCCATTCGCTGTTGAAGTAGTCTCGCGAGTCGTTGATGTAGTGGCCGACCTCGGCGTACAGCTGCGAAGTCCACCAGCTCGGCACATCGACCCGCAGATCGGTGCCGATGCTCGAACCGTAGCCCAGTCGCACCAGCCAGTCGCCGTCGACATTGGAAGAGCCCAGCGGGAAGGTCCGTTCAAGGGCGGCCATGATGTTGACCGAACTGAAGGGCTTGACCCGCACGCCGAGGGCGCCTTGCAAGGCATCCGCGCCGGTGTCCGAATCGCTGTTCTTGCTCCACAGGGTGTCGGTGATGCGTCCGTAGAGTTCGACAAAGCGGCCATTGCGATAGCCCAGCGGACGCCACGACAGTTCGGTGCTGTTTTGCAGCAGGTCATTGCTTTCGCTGCCGCTGCTGCTGGTGCCCGGGGCGGCGCTCAGGCCACTGGAACTGTTGCCGCGATAGCTGGTGGTGCTGGTCAGGCCGATAGTGCGCGAAACATCGCCCACGGTGCGACGGGTATCGAACAGCTGTTGTGCAGACAGCGGAGTCTCAGCGGTTTTTTGCCCATCGATGACACGCTTGAAGTAGGCCACGGCTTCGTCGTCTTCATGGACTCGCATGGCGTTGTAGGCGGCGTCCTGGGCGGCTGCCGGTGCCAGTCGCGCGGTGGCGTCCGCCTTGCGGAACGCGGTATGGGCTGCTTCGTCGTCGCCGGCCCGAACCCAATCATAAGCTAACTGCAGATCACTCACCGGAGCCTGCTCGCCGCTGTTAGCCGGCGAGATGGAGCAGGTCAGACCGTAGGTGCTTTCCTGGCACAGCAGCACGGGTGGCGAGGACTGGGCCTGGGCGGAGCGGATGTCACGGGCTTCCCCTGCCGACAGGCCCGCAAGGCTCTGGGCGTAGTGAAGATCGTCCTGGGCCGCCTGCGTCTTGCCCTGGCGGTTACGGGCATAGCTGCGCAGGATCCACGGCGCGGCTTGGCGATCGTCCAGTGTCAGCGCGGCAGAAGCGGCCTGTTCGGCACCCACGTCAGCCTTCGCCGCCAGCAGCGCACTGATGAGCAACTGCTGGTTGGCGGTGATTTCCGGGGCCCAGGCCACGGCTTTGCGCGCCTGATCCACGGCCAGGGCTACGTTGCCTTGCTCCAGCGCGCGATAGCCCTGGATTGCCAGCGGTACGGCGAGTTGACGGCGAATGGCTGTGCGGCGCATCAGCAACGTGTTGTCGTTGGCAAAGACGCGAAGGGCATCGGTGGTGGCCTGGTCGGCTTCTTCCAAGTGTTGCTGGCGCTGCAAGGAATCGATCAGCAACAGGCGATATTCACGGCGTCGGGGTGCCTGGGTCACGGCCTTGCGGGCCGATTGCGCAGCCAGGCCGAATTGTTCGCGGCCATAGGCCTTGAACCCTTGGGACGCGGCGACGAAACCCGGTGCTGCGCCAGCGGGACGAGACGCGACCAGGGACCGGGGGTGGTCGCGCAGTTTCTTGTCCCGTTCGGCCAATTCAATCAAGGTGTTCAGGCGTGTCACATCGGCCCGCAGGCGCAGGGCTTCGCGCGCCTTGGCGATGGCCTGGTCGTAATCCTTGCGTTCGTAGGCGCTGTAGGCCTCGTTGGCAGCGGTATAGGCCGGACCGGACAGTGGCAGCGGCAACGTTTCGGCAAGTGCAAACGCGGGTATCAGGCTCAGCCCCGTGGCCAAAAGGGTCAGGAAGCGGCGGTTCATGCCGGGAGCTCCGTTGGGTAGAGGTTGTGCTGACGGGCCACAGCCTGTTCGATCGTCGCGCGTGGCAGCACACCGCTGTCGACCAGGTAATCGCCGATGCGGCCGTGGTGTTGCGGCCGGTACTGGAGCATGACGCGACTGAACTCGTCGCGATCGAGCTGGCCCATTTCGATCAGCAGGTCGCCCAGCAGCGGCGCCCGGGCATTGGGCACGGCATGACCATTGCGCGCAGGCAGCTTGCGCAACAGCGCGAGAATTTCGCTTTCCCGGGCGATCAATTGCACCGGCTCGCTGCCCAGCTCGGCGCTGACCTGTCGCAGGCCTTCGTCGGGCAAGGGGTTGGCGACGGCGATCTGTTCGCAGCCTTCGCTATTGCGTCCCAGGGGCACGACCCGCCAGCGCAAGGCAAATTCGGGGCTCAACGAGGACGTCGAGGCAGCGGCTTTCTCGGCGACATCAAAGACCCGGGGCAGGTCATTTTGGAACGCGATGGCTTCGGCCAGGGTTTCATCGTCCAGCCAGCCGTTATTGAGCAGAATTCGCCCCAAAGGCACGTTGCGCGACTTTTGTTCGTCGAGCGCGCTTTGCAGGGCCGTGTCGGTGATGGCCTGCCAGGACAGCAACACGCTGCCCAGGCGGCGTGGCGCGATGGCGACCAGGTCGGTGGAAGGGAAATCGTGCATGGTCTTGTCCCAGACCAGCTTGCGATTCATGACCTTGCCCACCAGGAACATGCGCCAGGCCCGGGAGGCGGCCATGAAGTTGACGAAGTTGCCCACCAGCATGCGGGGCATGGACAGCAAGCCATGCTGCCAACCGTACAGCACGGTGGTGAAGTAATAGCGGTGCAGGATGCGCCAGGCCAAGGCGACGCCGTTGGCCAACAGCAGGTATTTGACCAGGCCATTGGTTTCAAACGGCGTGGGGAAGGTGACATCCCACAAGCCGCTGTGGCGCAGAATGATCAAGCCCAGCAGTTGCACCAGAATGACGTAGGCGATGATGCTCACGAATGCCGTCACCACGCCCTTGCGGTCGCGAAACAGCAAGTATCGGTTGGCCAGCGAGCCGTTCCAGCCCATCTGCTCCCAGCCTTGCAAACCGATGCCCAGGGTCCAGCGGGCCTTCTGCCGGAAGGCGGTGCGGAACGTGTCCGGGAAAAACTCGCGCACGCACAGTGGCATGGTCAGGGTCGATTCGTAGGGTTTGCGGAACCAGGATTTGCGCAGCACCCGGAACTGCACCGGAAAACGTACGAAGATCGCATTCATGCCAACCTTGGCCAATCGCGCGCCAACGTCGTAGTCCTCGGTGAGGCTGTCGGTGTTGAACGGCTGGTTTTCGGTTTCACCGGCCAGCACCCGCAGGGCGCGATGGGAAAAGCAGGTGCCGACGCCGGCCGAGGGCACGGTGTCGGTCATGCTTTCGCGCACCACCAGGTCCTTGCCGTGCCATTCGGCGAACTCGTCCATGTAGACGCCTGCCACCCATTCGTACCAGTTGCGCTCCAGCGACACCACCGGCAACTGGATCATGTCCTTGCGCGGCAACAGGTAGTTGAACAGACGCAGTTCCAGCGGATGCAGCACGTCCTCGCTGTCGTGCAAGACGACGCCAGCGAAGGTCATGCCATGGGTTTTTTCATGCAGGAAAATCGCCTGGATCACCCAGTTCAGGCAGTCGGCCTTGCAGGTCGGCCCGGCATGGGGCACTTCCACGCGGTGCAGTTGCTTGTAACGCCGGCGCATCCGTTCGACTTCGTCGATGGTGCGCTGGTCGTTGATGTACGTACCGACGAAGACCACGTAGTTCTGGTAATCGAGTGTCGACACCATGTTCTCGATCATCGGTGCGATGACGTCGTATTCCAGCCAGGCCGGCACCATGATCGCCAGGGGCTGTTCGTCCCGGGCCAACAATTGCTCGACGGTCAGCGGCCGGTAGCGGCGGTCCACGGTGAACTTGCGGTACAGGCGACGAGACCAGTACCACAGGTCAATGATCAGATCGTCCAGGCTGGAGATCAGGATCAGCACCGCGACCACGATGGTCGCGATCTCCAGGTAGTTGTAGTAATGGGCCAGCCAATAGGGCCAATAAAGCGACGTCATCGAAGGGTACCGTTACTGGCGATTGCGGCGGGCGCTACGGCCTGCCAGCAACAAAAGGAGGAACAGGACAATGGCGCCCGGAATCAGCCAGAGCAGCGAAGGTTTACGCCAGGCGTCCAGGCCCTTGGGTTCTTCGCGGTCGATCAGCAGGCTACCGCTTGGGTCTTGGGTATCGAAGATCGCCACGGCGCCGTTGTTGCCCAGAATCGCCACGTCGCCACGGGTCAGCACAATCGGCTTGGCCAGGCTTGGCGGCTGGTTGCCCAGGGCCCGGTAGACCAGGCCATGTTGGCCTGCGCTCTGCACCACTTGCAGCGAAGCCAATTGGTTGAGGGGCTGCACGTCCAGCAGTACCTGGTCCTTGTGGTTGATGCGCAGGCGACCTTGGTCATCGACCTGGACCGATTCCTGGCTGTCCTTGAGCGGCAACTCGAAGGCCAGGAAGGCTTTGTCCGGGCTGACGACGGCGTTCGCATCAGCGCTGACCTTGAGTTGCGCGCGCAGCGGCGATACACCGGCGGTGTCGGCCACCGAAATGACCCGCGCCAGGCTGCTGGCCGGTTGGTCGAGGTAGGCCTGGGGCACCAGGATCTGGGTGTCCGCGGCGAAGCGTGCGGCCATGCCGGAGAAGTCGTCGTCCAGCGAGGTTTTTTCCAGGACGATATGGCTGGTCGGCAGGACCGACACCGGGAAGGCTTGCGGCGTTTCCAGGCAGCGGTCGCTGACCGGCTGGCGCTGGAACGATACGCGCAAGGTGTTTTTCGAGCCCAGGGCGTAGCGCGGGATGTGGGCCTGGATGCGCTGCGGCTCACCGTTGGCGGTCAGTTGCTGCGCGCCGATCAGGAAATCATTGAAAAACAGCGAGGCCACCGGTGCTGTAGGGGAAGCCCCCGGGGCTGCGGAAACGTCGACCACGGCCATGACGGGCAGGCGACCGTCGTACGCCACGCTGCCCAGGGGGAACGAGGTGCTCCAGTCGAATCGCGAGGCCACGTCGAAGTTGCCGGGGGCGCCGCCCAGTCGCGACAGGGTCAAACGACCATCCTCGCTCAACGGGGTTTGCGCTTCGCTCACGGTCAATTGGCGACTTTTCGCCAGTTTGCTCCAGGCCGTACCGAGCAGTGACAAGGCTTTGCCGGTGGATTGTGGGGCGATCATCAGGACCGGGCGAGTGCCCAGCAGCGCCAGGCGTACGCTGTCGGTGTCGGCGCTCGCCAGTGCGGCGTTGATGTGCTGTTTGCGCCATAGGCTCAGTGCGCTGGCTGCTGTCGTGTCGAGGCCTTGGACCTGGCTTTGCAAGGCGTCCAGGGATTGGTTGATGGCCTTGAGCAGTTCCGGGTCGTTGATCGCCAGGTCAGCCTGTACGTTCGGGGTCTGGCCCAACACCAGCAGTGCGCCGATCTCGGCCGGGTTGGCCAAGGTGTGCAGGCCTTTGCCGTTGAGGCTGGCGAAGGCCGGAATGCTCAATAACTCGGCAGGGATGCGCAGGCCGCTCAAGTCCACGCTGTCCTGCACGACAGGGAAGGGCAGGATGCGGCTGTGTTTGCCGATGCGCTCCAGCGCCACGCCCAGGCGCCAGGCGGAATCGTAGCTGGCGGCGGACAACGAGCCGGGGGCGACGAGAATGCCCGGCTCGCCGGGCAGGGCCGCCCAGGCCGCACCGACGTCGCGCAACTGGCTGGCGTCGTAGCTGTAGTTCAGGCGCGTCTCGGGTTGGATGCGCAGCACATTGCCGATGACCCGATCGTCTTCACACAATGGCCGAGACACCACCGAGGACCAGGCGAGGCCCAGGCGTACCAGGCCGTTGTCACGCGCGGCCTTGTCGACGCCGAGTGTGGCGCTGGCATCGCCTTGTGCCTCGCTGAGCCCTTCGGCGCGCACCGGGTAGCCATCGAGGGACAGCAGCAGGGTGTTGCGACCGCCTTCGCCATTGAGGTAATTGGCGTCCAGTTGCAGCGTCGCGTTCTCGAGGGTAACGCCGGCGGGTACCGGCAAGTAGAGCTCGCGGCGGGCGTCGCTGGCGCTCAAGAGGATCGGCGCCGTGATGCCCAGGTCGCTCAAGCGCACCTCACGCGTCTGGCGGGTATCGGCGTTGAGTCGATGAATGGCCTGGGTCAGCGGGCTGTCCGCGGCCAGGGCAAAGGTCGGCATGAGCGCGAGCAGGCTCAAGCCGCAGGCAAGGGCGCTGAGCGCACCTGTAGGGAGGGCAACGGAAGGCTTCATTCAGGCAAGTCTCGATCTGATAAGGGGAATGACAGTGGTCAGTTGAAATCGGCGAGCAACTCGCGCGGCTCGGACAGGGACGGAGCGACCGGTTGCTGCCGTGCAGGCAGCGGGGCTACGACGAAGTCGTCGACGGGACGCCCCATCAGGGTATCGACGATGCGTTGGCTGGCCTTGCCGTCGCCATAGGGGTTGGCCGCCTGCGAGGCGCGGCGCCATAACGTGTCATCGTCGAACAGCGCATCCACGCCAGCGATGATCGATGCTGGCAAGGTGCCAACCAGGCGCACCGTGCCCGCCGCCACCGCTTCAGGGCGTTCAGTGACATCGCGCATCACCAGTACCGGTTTGCCCAGGGACGGCGCTTCTTCCTGCACACCACCGGAGTCGGTGAGGATGACATGGGCGTGTTGCATCAGGCGCACGAACGCCAGGTAGTCCAGCGGCTTGATCAAATGCACATTGAGCAACTCGCCCAATTGTTCGGTCACCGGGCCCAGGACGTTGGGATTGAGATGCACCGGGTAGACGATCTGGATATCCGGCCGCTGGGCCAGGTGACGCAAGGCCTTGCAGATGTCCAGGAAGCCTTCGCCGAAGTTCTCCCGGCGGTGGCCGGTCACCAGCAGCAGCTTGCGTCCGGTTTGCAGGAACGGGAACTGTTGGTCCAGTTCGCCACGCAACCGGGCATCGTCATTGATGCGCCGGGCCGTGAGTTGCAGTGCGTCGATCACGGTGTTGCCGGTCACCAGGCAACGGCCTTGCAAGCGTTCGCCCAGCAACTTGTCGCGCGATTGTCCGGTGGGGGCAAACAGCAGGTCGGCGCTGAGGTCGATGCACCGGCGGTTCATTTCTTCCGGCCAAGGGCTGTAGATGTCACCGGTGCGCAGGCCGGCTTCCACATGGCCGACGGGGATGCGTCGATGGAAGGCGGCCATCGACGCGACCATGGCCGAAGTGGTATCGCCATGGACCAGCACCCGATCCGGCCGGGTCTGTTCCAGCACCGGGTCGATGGCTGCGTACAACGCGGCAGTCAGGGAGTTGAGTGTCTGGTGCGGCGTCATCACGTCGAGGGTGAAATCGGCCTTGAGATCGAACAGATCCAGGACTTGCTTGAGCATGCTCTGATGCTGGCCGGTGACGCAGATCAGCGACTCAATGCCCGGTTCGGCGGCGAGGGCCTTGACCAGGGGCGCCATCTTGATGGCTTCCGGACGGGTACCGAAGATCGAGAGAATCTTGATTCGTGGATGGTTAGTTGCCATGACGCCCTTCCTTGCGCAGTGTGCTGCGCCGCACAACAGCTCACCCGGACGCGATGAGGCGTTCGAGTAAATAAGCAATTTAAGTTTTAAGTAGTAGCCCGTTGTCAGACAGCGGTTTGACGTACACAGGAAGTGACGCGGTAGCATCTTCAAAATCGGGGCGGCAGATTAATAGCATTAAAGATCATGAGTGCAAAGGTTTAATGTGCGAAGTTCCTTTAATAATTTTCTAGAGGAGTGTTTTGAAGTGGGGGTTGAGTGTTTTCTTGTTGTCGTTGTATGGAATATTACCTATTGATTTTAAAGGATTTTCTATGTTGTTAGATGGTGGATATATGCGCGCTAGGTGTTAGGGTGAGCGGCGCTGTGGTTTTTTTGGCGCCGAATAGTTGCTTGCTGATCATGCGATGTGTCATCGAAATGGCGCCTGTAAATCGTCGGGAGGCTACTCGATTAGAGGGTTGGTTAGTTGTGTGCGAAGTTTGCGTTTTAATGAAAGTTCAATTTAATTCGAGTTTTTATATTAATAAATTGGAGGGGTGTTTCTGTCGCCAGGGCCCACTCGGCAGAGTCGTTACTTATGAATAAGACAGGTTGCCTGGAGTCGCCCCATTCGAATCCAAATGGCAGCAACTCGTTCGCCCGGTCCGACCGATAATCGCACGCTTTGTGTTGCACACCTGCCTGGCTTATTGACCAAACTAACCGGGTGGTACATTTTATCGGCAATCAGTCTTGTCCAACGTGACCAAGACCATAATAAAAATAGAGGAATACTCATGCCTTTGCGTTTGCGAGCACCCCATTTCCCCTTGACCCGTTGTTCCAGCCCTGGAGCATCTTCCAGCCTCTCAGGTTCGATTCGATAGCGGCCACGCTGTTTGCGGTCCTATCGCGCCAGCGGGATGTCGGCGCTCGACAAGCCTCGGAGTTCTTCAAAATGACAAAAGTCGTCGATCTGTATTTCAAGCTGCTCAAGCTGCTGATTGTGTTGTGCATGGTCGCGATGATCGTGCTGGTGTTCGGCAATGTGGTGCTGCGCTATGCCTTCAACTCTGGCATCAGTGTGTCGGAGGAATTGTCGCGCTGGTTTTTCGTCTGGATGATTTTTCTCGGTGCCCTGGTGGCGCTCAAGGACCGTGCTCACCTGGGCATGGACAGCCTGGTCAAGCGCTTGCCGCCGGCCGGCAAGCGTATCTGCCTGGTCATCAGCCATCTTTTGATGTTGTACATCTGCTGGCTGATTTTCAGTGGCAGTTGGCAACAGGCCGCGATCAACCTGAATGTCGTCGCCCCTGCCTCAGGATTGTCCATGGCGCTGTTCTATGGTGCTGGCCTGGTGTTTGGCGCCAGTGCCGCAGCGATCCTGTTCTACGAGCTCTACCTGGCGCTGTTTGGCAAGCTCGGGGATAACGAGCTGGTGATGGTCAAGGCCAACGACGCCGAGGAAATCACACATAACCCCGTCACCCCTGACCCCATCAAGAGTACCCGCCCATGACGCTGGTTATTTTCCTCGGTTCCCTGATGGGCAGCATGGCGCTGGGTATGCCCATCGCGTTTGCCTTGCTGGTGGTCAGCGTGGCGTTGATGTTCTACCTGGATCTGTTCGACGCGCAAATCATTGCCCAGAATCTGCTCAACGGCGCGGACAGCTTCCCACTGATGGCTGTGCCGTTCTTCATGCTGGCCGGCGAAATCATGAACGTCGGTGGCCTGTCCAAACGCATCGTCAACATCGCCATGGCGCTGGTGGGGCACAAGCGTGGTGGCCTCGGTTATGTGGCGATCATCGCGTCCTGCCTGCTGGCGTCGCTCTCCGGTTCGGCCGTGGCCGATGCGGCGGCACTGGCGGCGTTGCTGGTGCCGATGATGGTGCTGGCCGGGCACAACCGAGGGCGCTCGGCCGGTCTGATCGCCGCCGGTAGCATCATCGCACCGGTCATTCCGCCGAGCATTGGTTTCATCGTCTTTGGCGTGGCGTCCGGGGTGTCGATTTCCAAGCTGTTCCTGGCCGGTATCGTGCCGGGTCTGATGCTGGGGGCTTCGCTGGCCGTTGCCTGGTGGTATATCTCCCGCAGCGAGAACGTCGAGACGCCGCCCAAGCGTTCCCGTGCCGAAGTGCTGCGCACGTTGCTCGACGGTAGTTGGGCGATGGGCCTGCCCTTGATCATCATCCTGGGCCTCAAGTTCGGCATCTTCACCCCCACGGAAGCTGCCGTGGTCGCGGCGGTCTATTCGCTGTTCGTGTCCCTGGTGATCTACCGGGAAATGAAAGTCAGCCAGTTGTACGAAGTGATTCTGTCCTCGGCCAAGACCACCTCGGTGGTGATGCTGCTGGTGGCGGCGGCCATGGTTTCATCGTGGCTGGTGACCATCGCCGATCTGCCGGGCCAGTTGGCGGAACTGCTGGCGCCCTTCATGGACAACCAGACCCTTCTGCTGCTGGTGATGATGGTGCTGATCATCCTGGTGGGAACGGTGATGGACATGACCCCGACCATCCTCATCCTCACCCCGGTGCTGATGCCGGCCGTCATCCAGGCGGGGATCGACCCGGTGTACTTCGGCGTGCTGTTCCTGATCAACACGGCCATCGGCCTGATCACGCCTCCCGTGGGCACGGTGCTCAACGTGGTCTGCGGGGTGGCGAAGCTGGACTTCGAGGAAATCGTGCGCGGGGTGTGGCCGTTCATGTTTGCGCAGTTTGTGGTGCTGTTCTTGTTGGTCCTGTTTCCGCAATTGGTCCTGGGACCGTTGAAATTCTTCACCGGATAACACCGGTGCTGGCTAGCTCGACCTTAAAACAATAATGATCGGAGAGTGACATGGGACAACTGATGAAAACCCTGTTGGCCGGGGCGTGCGCAACGGGACTGCTGCTGGGTAGCGTGGTCAGTCACGCCGATGAAATTCGCGAGCGCACCCTGCGATTCGCGTTCCAGAACGTCAAGGAGCATCCACAAGGGCAGGGCGCACAGAAGTTCGCCGACCTGCTCAGCGAAAAGAGTGGTGGCAAGATCAAGGTCCGCCTGTTCCCCGGCGGTACCCTAGGCGGCGACGTGCAAACGGTGTCGGCGTTGCAGGGTGGCACGCTGGACATCACCGTGCTCAACTCCGGCATCCTGGCCGCCCAGGCGCCGGATTATGCCATGCTCGATTTCCCGTTCCTGTTCAACAACGTCGAGGAAGCCCATGCGGTCATCGATGGGCCGGTCGGGCAGAAACTGGCGGCGCAATTGGACAGCAAGGGGCTGGTAGGGCTGGGTTATTGGGACCTGGGTTTCCGTAACCTGACCAACAGCAAGCACCCGGTGACCAAACTTGAAGACATGCAGGGCTTGAAGATCCGCGTCATCCAGTCGCCGATCTACCTGGAAACCTTCTCCGCCCTGGGCGCCAACCCCGTGCCGATGGCGTTCCCCGAGGTCTACACCGGCCTTGAGCAGCACACCATCGACGGCCAGGAAAACCCGTTCACGGTGATCGAGGGCAACAAGTTCTACGAGGTGCAGAAGTATCTCTCCGTCACGGGCCATATCTTCAACCCGCAGTCGTTGATCATCAGCCAGAAAACCTGGAACCGCCTCAACGACGATGAAAAGGCAATGATTCGCGCGGCCGCGGCCGAGGCGCAAATATTCCAGCGCGAAGTCACGGCGGCGGGCATGGACAAGGCCAAGGCGACTTTGGCCAGTGCGATGACCGTGAATGAAATCACCCCAGAGGAGAAAGATCGCTTGCGCGAGCGTGTGAAGCCGGTGATCGACAAGTTCGCCAAATCCCTGGATGGCGACCTGGTGAAGACGATGTACGAGGAGATCGCCAAGGTGCGGGCGGCGCAGTGAGATGAGTGGGCCTGACACCAACGTCAGGCCTGGGCAGATACAATCTTGTGGGAGCGGGCTTGCTCGCGAATGCGTAGGGACATCCAGCATCACTGTAAGCTGGTCCACCGCTTTCGCGAGCAAGCCCGCTCCCACAGGTTCTTGCCTCTCTGTTATTGAGCCGCTGGTACCGCCAACCATTGCCCAATCACTTTCTGGTAGCTGCCATTGGCCTTGCTCAGGTGCAGCCACTGATCGACGTACATCTTCCAGGTGGTGTCGTCCCGAGGCAGCAGGTAGGCCTTCTCGCCATATTGCAGGTAGCGGGTCGGGTTGACCGCGCACAGGCCAGGCTTGAGTTTTTGCTGGTAGAGCGCTTCCGACGCGTCGGTAATCATCACGTCGGCTTTCTTGTCCAGCAGTTGCTGGAAGATGGTCACGTTGTCGTGGAAGCTGAGCTGGCCGTTGGGCAGGAACGCCCGGACGAAGGCTTCGTTGGTGCCGCCGGCCGGCTCGACAAGACGCACCGAAGGCTGGTTCATCTGCTCGATGGTCTGGTAGCGCTCCTGGTCTTCGCAACGCACCAGCGGGATCTTGCCATCCACGTCCAGGGTGGTACTGAAATAGGCTTTCTTCTGGCGCTCCAGCGTCACCGAAATCCCCCCCATGCCGATGTCGCATTGACCGGCAACCATATCCGGCATCAGGGTTTTCCAGGTGGTCTGCACCCATTGCACCTTGACGCCCAGGCTGGCGGCCAGCGAGCGTGCCATGTCGATATCGATGCCTTCGTATTCGCCGGTTTGGGTTTTAAAGGTATAGGGCTTGTAGTCGCCGGTGGTGCACACCTTCAGTTCGCCGCGTTGCAGGACCTGGTCCAGCAGCGAGGGGGCCGGCTCGGCCAGGGCGCTGCCGGAGAGCGCCAACAGGCCACAGAGCGTCATCGAGCTTGTTATGGTTTTCATAGTGATTGGACGTCTCGCAACGGAAGGGGACAAGACCGGGGAGTGTAGCAAGGGCCTAGCGCGAAATGATCCCGTGGTCGATCGCGTATTTCACCAGGGCCGCCGGCTTGTCGATGTTCAGCTTGCGGCGGATGCTCAGGCGATGGGTTTCGACGGTGCGTACGCTGATGTCCAGTTCACGGGCCATTTCCTTGTTGTTCAGGCCCTGGACCATTTTCGCCAGCACCTGGCTCTCCCGTGGCGTCAGCTCGTTGTCGGTGTGCGGGGCGGTGGCGAGTCGCTGGGCGATCTCGGCACTGTAGAAGGTGCCGCCGCTGATGATGGCTTCGATGGCCGCGATGATTTCCCGCGACGGCGCGTTCTTGAGCACGTAGCCGCTGGCACCGGAACGCACCGATTCGTTCACGTACTCATAATTGTCGTACATGCTGAGGATGAGGATCTTGAGGTTGGGGTATTGCTTGCCCAGCAGCCGGGTCAGCTCGAGCCCGTTCTTGTCCTTGAGGCCGATGTCCATCAGCAGCAGGTCCGGTTGGCAGCGACCGACCATTTCGATCGCTTGCGCGCCGTTCTCGGCTTCGCCCACCACATCCAGTTGCGGCATCACCGACAGCAGGGCCCTGATGCCATCGCGGACCAGAGAGTGGTCATCGACCAGCGCGACGCGAATCACGGGAGGCAGGTTCATCGGCAAGTGCTCTTGTTGGAAGGGGCGTGCATCAGCTTTCCGTGACCGAGAGATTCATGGGCAGCAGGATGTCCAGTTCGCTGCGGCCCGGCACCGACGTCACTTCCAGGCGTCCGCCGAAATGCTCGACCCGCTCGCGGATGTTACGCAGGCCGATGCCGGCATGGCCGCGTTCCACTTGCGGGACGTTGAACCCCATCCCATCATCGACCACCGTCAGGCGCAAGGACTGGCTGGAGCCGAACAGGGTGATGCCGACGCTTTTCGCCCCGGCATGGCGCTCGATATTGGTCAGGGCTTCCTGGGCAATGCGGAACAGCGAGACAGGGGCACCATTTTCCAGGCGGCAATCGAATTCGTTGCTTCGATAGGAGACTTCCAGCCCGCTGCGCTGTTGGAATTCGCTGGCAAGCTGGCCGATGGCGGCGGGCAGGCCCAAGGTGTCGAGCAGGGACGAGCGCAAGTCGTGGGAGATGCTACGGATCTCGCCGATGGCTTCGCCCAGCCGGTCGGTCGCGTTTTTCAGGATGCCCAGGCCGTTTTCCTGGCCATTCTCCAACACATGGCTGGCCAGTTCGAACTGGAATTTTATCGACACCAGCAACTGGCTGATTCCGTCGTGCAGCTCGCGAGAGACCCGCGAGCGTTCTTCTTCCTGCAAACTGACGATGCGCTGGTTCAGGCGCTGCAGCTTTTTGTCGGCCAGGCGATGTTCGCTGACGTTGAGGGTCATGCCGCCAGCGAACACCAGCAGGACCGCCACCAACGCGATCGCGGCGATGGCTTGCATGGTGGTGTGGATGCCATGGGCGACTTCGTCACGGGCTTGCTGGGTGGCGCGCTCAACGTCCTCCAGGTAAATCCCGGTGCCGAGCATCCAGCCCCATTTGTCCAGCATCACGACATAGGCCAGCTTGTCGGTCACCTGGCCGGAGGAGGGCTTGTTCCAGGCGTAGCGCTGGAACCCTTCGCCTGATTCGGCGCTTTTGATCAGTGCCTGGATGACCGGTAGGCCGTGGGGGTCCTTCATGTCCCAGAGGTACTGCCCCACCAGTTCCGACTGGCGGGCATGCATGAGGCTGCGGCCCTGGCGGTCGTACACGAAAAAGTAACCGTTGATGCCGAAGCTGAGCTTGCGCAGTTCTTCCAGGACCTGCTGTTGCGCGCGCTCGTCTCCCCGGCCGTTGTCATACAGCGGGGCGATCAGGCTCTGCGCCATCTCGACATAGTTCTTAAGCTCGGCGCGCTTGCTCGCCAGGATGCTGTCTTCGATCAGCTGCGCCTGTTGATCGCCCAACTGGCGATTGAGCGAGATCACCAGGGCACAGATGACCGCGATGGCCAGGACCAGCGGCAAAATCCCGAGGGCGACGATTTTGTGTTTGAGCAGCATCTGTACTCCTGTCCGGACTCGGCGGGGAGGCGAATGGCGGCATCATATGCCAAACCCATGTATGAGGCATAAAACCTGTGGCGCAAGACCTGTGGGAGCAAAGCTTGCTCGCGATGCAGGCGCCGCGGTGTATGAAAGACTGTATTGACTCTGATCGCGGGCAAGCCTTGCTCCCACAGGGGGAATTGGGGGTCTACGTAGTACTACGGATTTATTTATTGACCCATTGCAGGGATATTGGGTCGGCTCCGAATAGCCGGGGCACACTATAAAAACAATCGCCGCAATCCACTGGATATCGGCAGGAGACACGCAATGACAACCCGTCTGGTTAAACACCTCGCCTGGTTTGCCGTCGCCGTTCTGGGGGCCTGTGCGTTGAGTGTCGTGGCCTTGCGCCGCGGCGAACCCATCAATGCCCTCTGGATCGTCGTCGCAGCCGTGGCCATCTACCTGGTCGCCTACCGCTACTACAGCCTCTTCATCGCCAACAACGTGATGCAACTCGATGCGCGCCGGGCCACCCCCGCCGTGCTCAACAACGATGGCCTGGACTATGTCCCGACCAACAAACACATTCTGTTCGGCCACCACTTCGCGGCCATTGCCGGCGCGGGGCCGCTGGTCGGGCCGGTGCTGGCGGCGCAGATGGGCTATT
>NZ_MUOA01000035.1:0-66235 GCF_002001065.1 Pseudomonas sp. A25(2017)
GTGATCGCCCCCGCCGGCCCCGCCCCCCTGGACCCGGAAAAAGCCATCCAATGGATGCGCGCAAGGGGCCATGAGCTACGGATATTCCCAGGCGTCTATGAAAAGAACGACTACCTGGCCGGCAGCGACGAAGTACGCCTCAACGACCTGCACACCGCCTTCGCCGACCCAGAAGTCAAAGCCATCATCTGCCTACGCGGCGGCTACGGCACGCCCCGTCTACTCGATCGTATCGATTTCGAGCTCTTAAAACGCAACCCCAAACCATTCGTAGGCTACAGCGATATCACCGCCCTGCACCTGGCCATCAGCCGTTACGCCGGCTTCGTGACCTTCCACGGCCCGTTGCTCAACGCCGATCTGCTGGGCGACAAGGAACCCCCAACCGTCACCTCGTTCTTCAGCCTGCTGCGTGGACAGTTGAAGGCCGGCAGCGCGCTGAACCACCCCGGCGCCTACCCGTTGACCACCGTTGAGCCGGGCATCGCCCACGGACGTCTGCTGGGCGGCAACCTGTCGATGATTGCCGCGACCATGGGCACGCCTTATCAGATCGACGCCGAAGGGGTGATCCTGTTCATCGAAGACGTCAACGAGCCGCTGTATCGCATCGATCGTCTGCTGACCCAATTGCGCCTGGCGGGCACGCTGGCGAAGTTGCGCGCAGTCCTGGTCGGCGATATAGCGGGGGTGGATCTTGAGGCGTTGAACCGATTGCTCAAGCAGACCTTCGCGCCGTTGCGCATCCCGGTGCTGTCCGGCTGGCGCAGCGGGCACTGCGATCCGAACCTGACCTTGCCCATGGGTGCATTGGTGACGCTGGATGCGGGGGAGAAGCGGTTGGTGTTGGAGCAGGATGTGGTGGTCAGCCGCTAGTCATGTAGCGTCTGCAAGTCAGTCTTCGCGAGCAGGCTCGCTCCCACATTCAACCGTGTTTCCCTGACGGAACGCAGCCACTGTGGGAGCGAGCCTGCTCGCGATGGCGTCAGTCGCCATACGGCCATTCAGCGGCTACGCAACGCCTCCAGCAACTGCTGCGTCGGATACCCATCCGCCGGCCAGCCGAACGACTGCTGGGCACTGCGGATGGCTTTGCGGGTGTTGGCGCCGATGATGCCATCGGGGTTGCCCGCGTCGTAGTTGTGTTTGCCCAGCAGGGTCTGCAGTTCGATGCGTTCGCTGCGGCTCAGGGGCAGGTCCTCTTTTGGCCACTGGCCGTAGACCAGCCCGGCGCCGGTAAAGCGCTTGGACAGCAGCCCGACCGCCAAGGCATAGGACGACGAGTTGTTGTACTTGAGGATGGCGCGGAAGTTATCGAAGATCAGGAACGCCGGGCCGCGATGGCCGGCCGGCAGGAGCAGGGACGCCGATAGCTGCTTGTCATCGGCGGCGATCGGCAAGCCGCCATATTCTGAAACACCCAGCCGCATCCATTCGGAGACGGGCTTGCGGATCGTGCCATCGGCCAGCGTGTAGTCGAAGCCCTGGTTGAGCGAGACCTCGACCCCCCACGGCTGGCCGCGTTGCCAGCCGGAGCTTTGCAGGTAGTGCGCGGTCGAGGCCAGGGCGTCGGTGGAACTGCCCCAGATGTCGCGGCGACCGTCGCCGTCGAAATCCACTGCATGGGTGTTGTACGTGGTGGGAATGAACTGGGTCTGGCCCATGGCGCCGGCCCAGGAGCCGAGCATTTTTTCCGGTGTGATATCGCCCTGTTGCAGGATTTGCAGCGCGGCGATCAGTTGCGCATGGGCAAAACCCGGGCGCCGTCCTTCGTAGGCCAGGGTCGCCAGGGAGTTGATCACCGACTTGCTGCCCTGGAATTGGCCGAAGTTGCTCTCCATGCCCCACACCGCCACCAGCGCCTCGCGATCGACGCCATAACGCTGCTCGATGCTTTGCAGGACCTGGGCGTTCTGCTGGATCAGGCTCTTGCCTTTGTTGACCCGCAGTGGCGACAGCGCGCCATCGAGGTATTCCCACACGGGACGGGTGAATTCCGGCTGGCTGCGATCGGCCTTGATCACGCTCATGTCCGGGCTGACGCCGACGAACGCACGGTCGAACAGGTCGCCGCGGATCCCGGCGGCCAGTGCCTCCTTGCGAAACCCGGCCTGCCATTGCGCGAAGGTCTGGGTGGGCGCAATGGCCAGGTCGTCACCGGTCGGCACCAGAGGCGGCACGATGGCCGGCGCGGTCACGACGGGGGCTGTCTGGAGCGGTTGGGCGTCGGCGGCAGTAGGTTTTTCGGCGCAGGCGACAAGCAGGACAACGCTTGCGGCAACAATCATTTGGCGCAGTGGCCAACGATGGGAAAGACAGAAGGGCATGCACGGGTCCAGAAATACAAATCAGGTGCTGACCTTAACATGCGAAAGGGGCGTAGGGCTTGTCCGGGTGTTTCAAGCGGCCAGAAAGCAAGAAGCCTCCCAGTTGTCAGACTGGAAGGCTTCGCGGCGGTAGCTGCCTTTGCCCTTGCCGGGTCGTTCCTGGCGGCTGCGGAACAGGGGCTGGGCGACGATGGACTTGGCCTTGTTGGGGCCATGCTTGGATGGCTTTTTGCTCATGGTGGGTACTCTCGTGGGGTGGGTTTTGCGGGGCAAATCATGGGACAGAGTAGGGGCGTTGTCCAGTCCCTGCATTGCGTAGGAAATGTCATTCAGACGAACACACGACTTGTGGCGCCGATAGGTGGGAGCAAAGCTTGCTCGCGATACAGACACCTCGGTTTCAGGGACACCGCGCTGCTTTCATCGCGGGCAAGCCTTGCTCCCACAGATATCTTCGCCGCAGAACAGCCTTCAGTGCGTGCTTATTCAGCAGGCAACGTCAACCGCTGCCCAGCCATCAACAGCGACAACCGACTGAGGCTCATCCACGGTGAGCCGGCGGCCTGGCCCTTGATCTGCGCATCGATGCGCTGGGCTTCGAGCAGCAATTGCGCCCAGCGCGGTGCGGAATAGCGTTGCAAGGCCTTGCTCATCAGCGGTTTGCGTTTGTCCCAGACGGGCGGGCGGGCCTGGCTGAAGGCTTTGTCCAGCGGTACGCCCTGGCTGTATTGCAGGGACAGGTTGGCCAGCAGGCGCAATTCCCGGGCCAGGGCCCAGAGGATCACCGGCGGCTCGACGCCTTCGCCGCGTAGGCCTTCGAGCATGCGCAAGGCGTGGGCGGCCTCACCGTTGAGGATCGCATCGGTCAACCCGAAGACATCGAAGCGCGCGCTGTCGGCCACGGCAGCCTGCACCGTTTCCACGGTGATCTGCCCGCTCTCGGCCATCAGCTTGAGCTTTTCGATTTCCTGGGCGGCGGCCAGCAGGTTGCCTTCGACCCGGGCGGCAATCAGCTCCACGGCGTCCTGGCTGGCCGAGAGACCGGCCTGGGACAGGCGCTGGCGGATCCAGCTGGGCAACTGGCTGACATCCACCGGCCAGATCTGCACGAACTGGGTCTGCTGGCCTTCGACCAGGGCCTTGCCCCATTTGGTCTTTTGCGCGCTGCCGTCGAGTTTCGGCAAGCTGATGAGCAGTACCGTGTCCTCGGCGGGTCGCGAGCAATATTCGATCAGCGCGGCGGCGCCCTTGTCACCGGGTTTGCCCGACGGCAAACGCAATTCCAGCAGGCGTTTTTCGGCGAACAACGACATGCTCGCCCCGGCCTGCAGCAGCGTGCCCCAGTCGAAACTGGCGTCGGCGGCGAAGACTTGGCGTTCGTCGAAGCCCTGCTGGCGTGCAGCAGCGCGGATGGCGTCGGCGGCTTCCTGGCACAACAGCGGGTCATCGCCACTGATGATGTAGACCGGCGCGAGGGCGCCTTGCAGGTGTTTGCCGAGTTGGGCGGGGGCGAGCTTCATAAGAGAAGGCAAGCGGGGCGCCGGAGCGCCCCGCAAGGCTTATTCAGCCGGGATCTGCATCGGCGACTGCTGCGGAGTTTCCGCTTCAGCCTTGCGTGCCGCTTCCAGCGCTTCGGCTTCGGCTTTGGCCTTGGCGTCGGCGGTCTGTTGCAGCTGGTCCAGCTGGGACGGGCTCAGCTGTTGCATGCGCAGCATCATGCGTTGCACGAGGTCACGACGCATTTCGTCGCGCACTTCGCTCGACTCCTGGTCGGAGCCGGTGATGTTGTTGCCATCGTGCAGGTAGACCTTTTGCACCTGCAGCTTGTCATCCAGCAGTACCAAGTTGTTCTGGCCACGGATCTCATAGCTCAGTACGTTGTTGAGTTCGTACTCGGCGGAACGACCGGCACCGGCATAGCTCAAGCTGCGCTGGCTTTGCTGTTCACGGGTCAATACCAGCTTGTACGGGGCGCCGGTATAGACTTTCACACCGCTGTTTTCCAGGGTGTCGCGCAGCATCTTGACGGTGTCGCCAAAGGCGTCCCGTGCGCTGAGGTCCAGTTCCGTGATGGCCAGCTCGGTGGTGCCGGTGCCGCGCAGTTGGAAGCCGCAGGCGCTCAACAGGACCGCCAGGCCCACTACCAGCAGATTACGTTTGATCATCTTGTTGCTCCCCTTGAACCCTATGGGGGTCGACCATGCGACCCCGCAGGTTGTATTCGGCGCCAGGCTCAAGCCTTGCGCCCGATCCAATTAGCTTGCGACGATGTTGACCAGCTTGCCGGGCACGACGATCACTTTGCGAATCGTCAGGCCATCGACAAAGCGCAGCACGTTTTCATTGGCCCGGGCAGCGGCTTCGACTTCTTCGCGTGTGGCGGCGGCCGGCATTTCGATCTGGCCGCGCAGCTTGCCGTTGACCTGGATGACCAGGGTCAGGCTGTCCTGCACCAGCGCGGTTTCGTCCACCACCGGCCAGCGAGCGTCAATCACCGGGTCGGCGTGACCCAGTTGCTTCCACAGCTCGTGGCTGATGTGCGGCGTGATTGGCGCCAGCAACAGCGTCACGGCTTCCAGGCCTTCGTGAACCAGTGCGCGATCCTGTTCGGTGCCTTGCGCGGCTTTTTCCAGCACGTTCATCAGCGTCATCACCTGGGCGATGGCGGTGTTGAATTTGTGGTTCTGGCCGACGTCATGGCTGGCCTGCTTGATGGCCAGGTGGATCGAGCGGCGAATGGCTTTCTGCTCGTCGTTCAGGCTGGCGACGCTCAGTTTGCCCGGCAGGCCCTGGCTGACGTGGGCTTGCGCCAGGCGCCAGACGCGCTTGAGGAAACGGTGCGAGCCTTCGACGCCCGAATCGGACCACTCTGCGCTCATGTCAGGTGGCGAGGCGAACATCATGAACAGGCGGCAGGTGTCTGCGCCGAACTGGTCGATCATCGACTGTGGGTCGACGCCGTTGTTCTTCGACTTGGCCATTTTCTCGGTGCCACCGATCTCCACCGGCAGGCCGTCGGCAATCAGCTTGGCGCTGATGACCTTGGCTTTGCTGTCACGTTCGAGTTCGACGTCGCTCGGGTTGAACCAGGTGTAGGCACCGTTGGCTTCGCGACGGTAGTAGGTCTCGGCGATCACCATGCCTTGGGTCAGCAGGTTCTTGAACGGCTCGTTGGAGCTCACCAGGCCTTCGTCACGCATCAGCTTGTGGAAGAAGCGTGCGTAGAGCAGGTGGAGAATGGCGTGTTCGATGCCGCCAATGTACTGGTCCACTGGCAACCAGTGATCGGCCGCGGATTTTTCCACCAGGCCGCCTTGGTAGTGCGGCGAGGCGTAGCGTGCGTAGTACCAGGACGACTCGACGAAGGTGTCCATGGTGTCGGTTTCACGCTTGGCCGGCGCGCCGCATTTCGGGCAGCTGCACTCGTAGAACTCGGGCATGCGCGCCAGGGGCGAACCGGCGCCATCGGGTACGACGTCTTCCGGCAGGACCACGGGCAGTTGATCTTCCGGCACCGGTACGTCACCGCAGGTGTCGCAATGCACGATCGGGATCGGGCAGCCCCAGTAGCGTTGGCGGCTGATGCCCCAGTCCCGCAGGCGGAACTGGGTGCGCGAGGCGCCGAGGTTCTTCTTGATCAGGGCGACTTCGATGGCATCGAACGCGCCGGGGAAATCCAGGCCGTTGAACTCACCGGAGTTGATCAGCTCGCCATGTTCGCCATAGGCGTCCTGCCAAGGTTCCGGGGTCTGGTCGCCGGCGCTGGTACGCACCACGGCTTTGACCGGCAGGTTGTACTTGTGGGCGAATTCGAAATCGCGCTCGTCGTGGGCCGGCACCGCCATGACAGCGCCGTCGCCGTAGTGCATCAGCACGTAGTTGGCCACCCATACCGGCAGTTTCTCGCCGGTGAGCGGGTGCTCGACGAACAACGAAGTCGCCAGGCCTTTCTTCTCTTGAGTGGCGACGTCGGCTTCGGCGACGCTGCCGCCCTTGCATTCGGCGATGAACGCCTGCAGCTCAGGGTTGTTCTGTGCCGCCAGGGTGGCCAGCGGGTGCTCGGCGGCCACGGCCACATACGTGGCGCCCATCAGCGTGTCCGGGCGGGTGGTGAAGACTTTCAGGGTGCCGGCTTCGCCAATGGAGGCGACGTCGTACGGGAACTGCACTTCCATGCCCCGGGACTTGCCGATCCAGTTGCGCTGCATGGTCTTGACCTGCTCGGGCCAGCCGGTCAGCTCGTCGAGACTCTCCAGGAGTTCATCCGCGTAGGCGGTGATCTTGAAGTAGTACATCGGGATTTCGCGCTTTTCGATCAGCGCGCCGGAGCGCCAGCCGCGACCGTCGATCACTTGTTCGTTGGCCAGTACGGTCTGGTCCACCGGGTCCCAGTTCACCGTGCCGTTCTTGCGGTAGATCACGCCTTTTTCGAACAGGCGGGTGAACAGCCATTGTTCCCAGCGGTAGTAGTCGGGCTTGCAGGTGGTGACCTCGCGGGACCAGTCCACCGCCAGGCCCAGGCTACGCAGCTGGTTCTTCATGTAGGCGATGTTTTCGTAGGTCCACTTGGCGGGGGCCACGTTGTTCTTCATCGCGGCGTTTTCCGCTGGCATGCCGAAGGCGTCCCAACCCATGGGTTGCAGGACGTTCTTGCCTTGCATGCGCTGGTAGCGGGAGATCACGTCGCCGATGGTGTAGTTGCGCACGTGCCCCATGTGTAGCTTGCCGCTGGGGTAAGGGAACATCGACAGGCAGTAGAAAGTCTCCTTGCCTGGCTGTTCGCTGACTTCAAAGGACTTTTGCTCGTCCCAGAACGACTGGGCGGCGGCTTCGATTTCACGGGGCTGGTAGTGTTCGTGCATGGCTACTTTTGTACTGAATGGGGTGGCCCAATCCTCTTCGTTGCCATGCTGGACGCAGACGACGCCGAATGCGGCGTTTTCGATGCCCAGCCAAGCTGGAAGTGGAGTTACAGGAAGCGCCGTAGCATACATGACCGCGCTCTGCCGAGGGAAACCCTGATTGCTGCCGAACTGTTGCCGAGCATCGGCGATGACCGGTGTTCAGGGCCGTTGGTCGCGGCGCCCTGCCGGTTTGCCCAGCGAAGCTAAGCTTCTCAATGGGGAGTGAGTCTTATCTTCAATGAGGTGAGGGATGGTTGAATCACAACGAAAAGTCGCTACACCTGAGTTGTACGAAAAACTGATCGATCGTCTCGGGGTGGCCCTGGACGCTGCAAGAACCGCCGGTCGCTTGCGTGATGAACGCCCGGTAGAGCTGGAACTGCGAGGCTTGAGCCCCGCGGAGTTCGAACTGGTCAAGGCTTACCTTGAACAGGCCGGATATCAACCCCCCACCAGTGGGGCCCAGGTACTCAAGCGTCTCGATGCGCCCCGTTCGGCCAAGGTTGTGTGGCTCAAGGACCGGACGCCTGAGAAGGATGCTGTAAAGGTCCGGTCGCTGCAGTTCAAGTAAAGCCGGATTCACGCGTGTCGCTTTTTTTGGTTCAGGGCTTTTTCGAATCTGTTGTCGCTTTGCGTCAACCCACTTAGGCTTCGGGCATCTATGGAGATGCCCGATGCCGTTTCGCTATTTCATCAAACAACTTTTATTGCCGCCCGGCATTCTTTTGCTGCTGTTGGCGCTTGCCTGGTGGTGGCGCCATTCACGGCCGCGCCTGGCCCGGCTGTGTTTCGCCGTGGGCCTGGGCGGTTTCTGGTTGATGAGCCTGCCGGTGGTGGTGCAGTGGAGCGCCAAGGCATTGGAGCGTGAGCCGCCGCTGCTTCGTAGCGAATGGGCGACCCTGGCCCAGCGTGCCGACGCCATCGTGGTACTGGGTTCCGGTCGCGAGCGCGGTGACCTGGCCTGGGGCGCCGACCAACCCACCGGTGTTGGCCTTGAACGCCAGCGTTATGCGGCGCGGCTGGCCAAGGCGTCGGGCTTGCCCGTACTGACCACGGGCGGCTTGCACTACGGCACCCCGCCCAGCGAGGCCAAGCTGATGGCCGACTCGATGCTGGAGGATTTCGGCGTCAACGTGCGCTGGCAGGAAGGGCGTAGCCGCACCACCTGGGAAAACGCCCAGATGAGCGCCGAGATCCTGTTGCCGGAAGGCATCAAGCGGGTCGTAGTGGTGACCCAGGCCTGGCACATGCAACGGTCGGTCTGGAGTTTCGAGCGCGCGGGGTTTGAAGTGGTGCCGGCGCCGGTGGGTTTCCTGGGGCAGGACAACGCCCGGCCACTGGGCGGCTGGATGCCGGAGTTCAAGTCGATCTGGCAATCCGGGCAGTTGATGAATGAGGCGGTGGGGCTGGTGGGGTATTGGTTGTTCTACCGCTGAGTATTTGGGTGTGGGACATCTGTGGGAGCAAGGCTTGTGTGGGAGCAAGGCTTGCCCGCGATGCAGGCGCCTTTGTTCCCAAGGCAGACCGCGTTGATTTCATCGCGGGCAAGCCTTGCTCCCACAAGAAGCTCTTTGGTCCCAAGGTAGTTCATCCGCCGTGGGATCAAACGGTCCTGGCCATCCGTCCCGCCATCAACGCCCAGCCCAGCAGCAACACGCACAAGATGATCAGCGGCCACGAGCGCCATTGCAGGTACGGCGTCAGGTCGTGCATCGGCACCACTTCGCCGTACAGAATGCCGCGCTCGAATTGCGGGATCTGTGCAGTGATCTGGCCGAAGGGGTTGATCAGGCCGGTCACGCCGTTGTTGGTGGCGCGGATCATCCAGCGGCCGGCTTCCAGGGCGCGCATCTGGGCCATTTGCAGGTGTTGCAGCGGGCCGATCGAGGTGCCGAACCAGGTGTCGTTGCTGATGGTCAGCAGCAAGTCGCTGCGCGCCGAGAGGCTGGCGGCAAATTCCGGGTAGACCACTTCATAGCAGATGAACGGCGCGATCTGGTAACCCTTGGCCTGCAGCAATGGCTGGTCGGCCGGGCCCCGGGCGAAGTCCGACATGGGCAGGTCGAAGAAGGCGATCAGGCCACGCAGGATGTCTTGCAGCGGTACGTACTCGCCGAACGGCACGAGTTTTTGCTTCAAGTAAGTGCCGTCACCTTCCCCGGTCACGGTGATGCCGTTGTAGTAACGCTTCTCTTGGCGCACCAGTTGGCGAATCGGCACGCCAGTGATCAGCGCCGACTGCCGCTCGGCGGCGAAGTTGCCCATCATGTCCAGGTAGCCCTGGGCAGACTCTTTGAGTACCGGCACCGCGGTTTCCGGCCAGATCAGCAGGTCGACGCGCTTGGAGGCGAAGCTCATGTCGCGGTACAGCGCCAACTGCGCGTTGAGCTGCTCGGGGTCCCACTTCATGCTTTGTTCGATGTTGCCCTGGATCGCCGCGACGCTCAGCGGGTCGCCCGAAGGACTGGTCCAGGCGTGGCCCTTGAGTGCCATGCCAGCCACCCATGGGCCGATCAGCAGCAGCACGCCCGCGGCGATAAAGCCTTTGCGTCCGGTGCGGATCAACCGGGGCGCGTTGTACAGCAGCGCGGCGGTCAGGGCCAGGGTGAAGGAGATCAGCCACATCCCGCCCAGCGGCGCGAGGCCGGACAGCGGGCCGTCGAGTTGGCTGTAGCCGGAATACAGCCACGGGAAACCGGTGAGGAACCAGCCGCGAAACGCTTCCTGGCCCAGCCACAGCGCGGCGAACGCCAGGGCATCGGCCAGCGGCGCCTCGTTGCGGCGCAACCAGCGCGCCCACAGCCAGGCGGGCAGGGCGAAGAACCAGGCGATGGCGGCGATGAACAGCAGCATCAACAACCCGGCGAGCAGCACCGAGGCGCCGCCGAAGTTGTGGATGCTGACGTAGATCCAGCTGGTGCCGGCGCCAAACAGGCCAAAACCGAAGCACCAGCCACGGCCCAGGGCCTGGCGCGGCGAGAGTTCGCGCAGCCCGGCATAGAACAGGCCGACCGCCAGCAATGCCAGCGGCCAGAGGTCGAACGGCGCCAGGGCCAGGGTGGTGATCGCGCCGGCCGCCATGGCCAGCAGGTTACCGGGCCAGCCGGGGCGGGTTATCCAGCGCATTTTTGTCCTTAGCGGGTCTCGCAGGGGTTATCGGCCAATGGGGGATAGGCGCAGCAAGTGAATCCGACGGCTGTCGGCATTCAGGATGCGGAAGCGCCAGGAGCCGATTTCCGTGGTTTCGTTGCGCTTGGGCAGGTGCCCGAAAGCGCTCATCACCAGGCCGCCGACGGTGTCGAATTCATCGTCGGAGAATTGGCTGTCGAAGAATTCGTTGAAGTTCTCGATCGGCGTCAGGGCCTTGATCAGGAAGTCGCCGCTGGGCAGGGGCTTGATGTAGCTGTCTTCCTCTACGTCGTGCTCGTCCTCGATGTCGCCGACGATCTGCTCGAGCACGTCTTCGATGGTGACCAGGCCGGCCACGCCGCCGTATTCGTCGATGACGATGGCCATGTGGTTGTGGTTGGCGCGGAATTCACGCAGCAGCACGTTCAGGCGCTTGGACTCGGGCACGAAGGTGGCCGGGCGCAACAGGTCCTTGATGTTGAAGCTGTCGCCGTTTTCCTGAAGGATCAGCGGCAGCAGGTCCTTGGCCAGCAGCACGCCCATGACGTCGTCATGGCTCTCGCCGACGACCGGATAGCGCGAGTGAGCGGAGTCGACCACGGCGGGCAAAAATTCACGAGGGGTCTGGGTCGCCTTGATGCTGACCATCTGCGAGCGCGGGACCATGATGTCCCGCACTTGCAGGTCAGCGACCTGGATGGCGCCTTCGACGATGGCCAGCGCTTCGCTGTCCAGCAGTTTGTTCTGGTGTGCGTCGCGCAGCAGCTCCAGCAGCTCCTGGCGGTTTTTCGGCTCATGGGCAAAAGCCTGGGTGAGCTTGCCCAGCCATGACTTCTGCCCGTTGCTCGATCGATCTTCGCTCATAGCGATTACTCTGAATCCTTTGTCGTTACAGGTTGATGTATCAGTGTTCGTCGCCGGCGTAGGGGTCGGGATGACCCAGCTCTGCAAGCAACGTTCGTTCCAGTGCTTCCATCTCTTCGGCTTCGTCATCTTCTATATGGTCGTAACCCAGTAGATGCAAGCAGCCGTGAATCACCAGATGGGCCCAGTGGGCCTCAGGGGTCTTGTCTTGTTCCGCCGCTTCACGCTCCACCACCGGGACGCAGATCACCAGGTCGCCCAGCAACGGGATGTCGAGCAGTTCGTCGGGTACGTCGGCGGGGAACGACAGCACGTTGGTGGCGTAGTCTTTCTGCCGCCAGGTGTGGTTCAGTTCACGGCCTTCGGGTTCGTCCACCAGGCGGATCGTCAGCTCAGAGTCGGCGCTGCGCTGGCGCAGGGCCAGTTCGCACCATTGGCGGAACTGGGCTTCGCTGGGGGCGGCGTGTTCGCAGGCCACTTGCAGGTCGAGTTCAAGCATTGTGGCGATGGCCTTTGCTTTCGGCCGAGTCTTCATCGGCGCGATTCTCGAAACGCTCGTAGGCTTCGACAATGCGTTGCACCAACGGATGTCGCACGACGTCCTTGGGCATGAAGTGCGTGAAGCTGATGCCCGGCACGTCCTTGAGGACCTGGATCACATGGTTCAGCCCGGACTTGGTGCCCTTGGGCAAGTCGACCTGGGTGATGTCCCCGGTGATGACGGCGGTGGAGCCGAAGCCGATCCGGGTCAGGAACATTTTCATCTGCTCGACCGTGGTGTTCTGGCTTTCGTCGAGGATGATGAAGCTGTTGTTCAGGGTCCGACCACGCATGTAGGCCAGCGGCGCGACCTCGATGACCTGGCGCTCGATCAGCTTGGCGACGTATTCGAAGCCGAGCATTTCATACAGCGCGTCATAGAGCGGGCGCAGGTACGGGTCGATCTTCTGGGCCAGGTCGCCGGGCAGGAAGCCGAGTTTTTCACCCGCTTCGACCGCCGGTCGCACCAGCAGGATGCGCCGTACCTGTTCACGTTCCAGCGCATCGACGGCGCAGGCCACGGCCAGGTAGGTCTTGCCGGTACCGGCCGGGCCGATGCCGAAGTTGATGTCGTTGCCCAGGATTTCCTTCACGTAGCGCTGCTGATTCAAGCCGCGAGGGCGAATCATGCCTTTTTTCGTGCGCAGGGCCACGGCAGGTTCCGACGGGGCAGGGTTGTCGAGTTCTTCGACAGCCGATTCCTGCAGGAACAGGTGGACCGTATCCGGCGACAGCTCACTCCCCTTGGTTTCCCGGTAGAGACGGCGCAGCAGGTTTTCCGCGGAGGTGGTGTGCTTGGGTTCGCCGATCAGCTCGAACTGGTTTCCGCGGTTGCGGATCTCGATGGCCAGGCGCTGTTCGATCAAGCGCAGGTGCTCGTCGAATTGCCCGCACAGATTGGCGAAGCGGCGAGCCTCAAAGGGCTCGAGAATAAAGCGATGTGGTTCGATGGGTGCGTTCAAGGTCGTTTTTAGCCGCCCGGGGGCAATTAAGGTGAAATCAAGGATAACGCCAGTAGGCTGGGTGCGAAAGCTCTTAAGCAGGCGAATCTGATCACAGGGCTTGGCACAACCCATGTGGGAGCAAGGCTTGCCCGCGATCAAGGCGCCGCGGTCTTCAGTGAGATTGCGGTGCTTCTATCGCGGGCAAGCCTTGCTCCCACAGGTCTTGCTTGCACAGGCAATAGGGTTTTTGAGCAGGTTACTGGATCAACGAACCGCGCAGGGAGTGCGGTTGCGCGGCGTCGATGTGCACGTCGGCGAACTGGCCGATCAGGGCCGGGGTGTCGCAGCGGAAGTTGACGATGCGGTTGTTTTCGGTCCGCCCTTGCAACTCGCCCGGGTCCTTTTTCGAGTAATCGGTCACCAGAATCCGCTGGACGGAACCGACCATTTGTCGGCTGATCTCGAAACCTTGCTGGTTGAGGCGATGTTGCAAGGCGTTGAGCCGTTCCTTTTTCAGTTCTTCGGGGGTGTCGTCCGCGAGATCAGCCGCTGGGGTGCCAGGACGCTGGCTATAGACGAAGGAATAGGAGAAGTCGAAGCCCACGTCTTCGATCAGCTTCATGGTCTGCTGGAAGTCTTTCTCGGTTTCGCCAGGGAAACCGACGATAAAGTCCGAGCTGATGCAGATCCCCGGCACTGCCGCACGCAACTTGCGCAGCTTGGATTTGTACTCCAGCGCCGTGTGGTTGCGTTTCATGGCCGCAAGGATCCGGTCGGAGCCCGATTGCACCGGCAGGTGCAGGTGCTTGACCAGTTCGGGGACGTCGGCGTGGGCCTGGATCAGGCTGTCGGAGAACTCCAGCGGGTGAGACGTGGTGTAGCGGATGCGGTCGATGCCATCGACTGCCGCCACGACGCGGATCAGTTCGGCGAGGTCCGCCAGGCGGCCGTCATGGGTCAGGCCGCGATAGCCGTTGACGTTCTGCCCCAGCAGGGTCACTTCGCGCACGCCGTGTTCCGCCAGGTGGATGATCTCGGCGATCACGTCGTCGAACGGCCGGCTGACTTCTTCGCCGCGGGTGTAGGGCACCACGCAGAACGTGCAGTACTTGCTGCAACCTTCCATCACCGACACGTAGGCACTTGGGCCGTCGATGCGCGGTTCGGGCAGGTGGTCGAATTTTTCGATTTCCGGGAACGAGACGTCCACTTGCGGCAGCTTGGTGCTGCGCGCGGCGTCGATCATCTCCGGCAGGCGGTGCAAGGTCTGCGGGCCAAAGACCACGTCCACGTACGGCGCACGATCACGAATGGCGGCGCCTTCCTGGCTGGCCACGCAACCGCCCACGGCGATGACCATCTCCGGGTTGGCCAGCTTCAGTTCGCGCCAGCGGCCGAGCTGGGAATACACCCGGTCCTGGGCGCGTTCGCGAATCGAGCAGGTGTTGAGCAGGATCACGTCCGCGTCTTCAGCGCGGGCGGTGACTTCCAGGGCCTGGTGTTCACCCAGCAGATCGACCATGCGCGAGCTGTCGTACTCGTTCATCTGGCAACCGTGGGTTTCGATGTAAAGCTTCTTGGCCATGGACGGGATCATCACGTGATTCAAAGAACCGCGCATTATAGGGAACAAGTCCCTGGGTTCCTACCGCTGCGCGAGCAGTGGCTATGCTATAGTTCGCGCCCTCATTTTTACCCGCCGATGTGTTTCGCCAGCCATGACCAAACGTGAAGCTCCAATCTACAAGGTGATTTTCCTCAACCAGGGCCAGGTGTTCGAAATGTACGCCAAGCAGATCTATCAAAGTGATCTGTGGGGTTTCCTGGAAGTGGAAGAATTCGTCTTTGGCGAGCGCACGCAGGTGGTCGTCGACCCGAGCGAGGAAAAGCTCAAGGCGCAGTTCGAAGGTGTGGTGCGCAGCTTCGTGCCGATGCATTCGATCGTGCGCATCGACGAAGTCGAACGCCTGGGCACCCCGAAAATCAGCGAAGCCCGCGGCGCGGTCGGCAATGTGATGCCGTTTCCGATGCCGATGCCTGAGAAGTAGTTGTCAGTCAGTTAAGAGAAAAGGAGCCGAGCGCGGCCTTTGTGGCGAGGGGATTTATCCCCGCTGGGGCGCGAAGCGGCCCTAAAACCTGACACCTCGGTATTAGAGATTGATTGAGTTGACTGCTTTGGGGCCGCTTCGCAGCCCAGCGGGGATAAATCCCCTCGCCACAAGGGCCTGCGGTGGATTCAGGGCAGTGGTGAGAAGGGCGTACGCCCATCGGCGTTCTGCAATTCCATCAGGTATTTGCGAAAGATCTGCCCCAGCACCTGGGTCGCCACTTCCAGCTCGTCGCGGGGCATTTGCTCGGCGACTTCGTCGGCGGTGTCCAGGGCTTCTTCGGCGCCATTGACCGCGGCCATCTTCAGGACGATGTAGGCCTGGACGTTGTTGGCTGGTACGCCTTCGCCATGGAAGAACATGCCACCGAGCTTGAATTGCGCCTGGGCATGGCCTTGCAGGGAGGCTTTTTCGAAGTAGTCGAGGGCTTTTTTGAGGTCGCGCGGCGCAGCCTTGCCTTCGTAGTAGAACTCGCCCAACTCGTATTGCGCTTGTGCATCACCTGCGTCCGCCGCTTTTTGACAGGCGTCGAGTGCCGGTGCGAGATCTTGCGGCTGGGTATTGAGCGTGCAACGGCCCAGCGCCGGGATCAACAACGAGTTGCCGCCTGCCTGTGCATTCGCCAGCAGGGGCTGAAGGAGCAACAGGCAGCCCAAGGCAAGGGTGCGGCCGGTGCGGTTCATGGGAATCGACTTACCTCTGAGGGGCGCGCGGACCCTCCGGGGGATCCAATAAGCGCGCATTATGAAATAAGCAGGGCCATCCTTACAAAGTCTTTACTCGTTTTTCTGCTGCGAGGGAATGCTAACAGCTGCTTGGGGCATAAATACGTAGGAAAAGGGCGGGAAGGTTGTCGGCAATCACTGACGCCAGCTTCAGCCAGCGTCAGTTATCCACAGGCTTACTTCAGCGCAGCAAAGGCCCGTTCGGCCGCATCGAGGGTGATCTTCAGCTCGGTCTCGCCATGGGCGATGGACGTGAAGCCGGCTTCGAATGCGCTCGGCGCCAGGTACACGCCGCCATCGAGCATCAGGTGGAAGAAGCGCTTGAAGCGGTCGACGTCGCTGGCCATCACGTCTTCGAAGGTGACGATGTCATCGGCGCCACTGAAATACAGGCCGAACATGCCGCCGGCCTGGGTGGTCACGAACGGAATGCCTGCCGCGTCAGCACGAACCTGCAGGCCGTCGAGCAGGCGGGTGGTGTAGTCGGTCAGTTCGGCGTGGAAACCCGGGCGGCTGATCAGGCGCAGGGTGGTCAGGCCGGCGGCCATGGCCAGTGGGTTGCCCGACAGCGTGCCGGCCTGGTAGACCGGGCCCAGCGGCGCGATGCATTCCATGATCTTGCGCTTGCCGCCGAAGCAGCCCACCGGCATGCCGCCGCCGATGATCTTGCCGAAGGTGCTCAGGTCCGGCGTGACGCCGTAATGGGCCTGGGCGCCACCGAGGGCCACGCGGAAACCGGTCATCACTTCGTCGAAAATCAACACCACGCCGTGCTGGTCGCACAGGCTGCGCAGGCCTTCGAGGAAGCCCGGTGCCGGCGGTACGCAGTTCATGTTGCCGGCCACTGGCTCGACGATGATGCACGCCACTTCCTGGCTGACTTCGCCGAGCATCTTCTCGACGGCTTCGAGGTCGTTGAACGGCAGGGTCAGGGTGTGTTTGGCGAACGCTGCCGGTACGCCGGCCGAGCTCGGCACGCCCTGGGTCAGTGCGCCGGAACCGGCCTTGACCAGCAGGCTGTCGGAATGGCCGTGGTAGCAGCCTTCGAACTTGATGATGCTGTCGCGGCCGGTAAAACCCCGCGCCAGGCGGATCGCGCTCATGGTCGCTTCGGTGCCGGAGCTGACCATGCGTACCATCTCCATCGACGGCACGATCGAGCAGACCAGGTCGGCCATCTCGGTTTCCATCGCGGTCGGAGCGCCATAGGACAGGCCGTGTACCAGTTGCTTGCGCACCGCATCCAGCACGTCCGGATGGCTGTGGCCCAGGATCATCGGGCCCCAGGAACCGACGTAATCCACATAACGCTTGTCGTCTTCGTCGGTGACGTACGCGCCTTCGGCGTGCTTGAAGAACAGCGGGGTGCCGCCGACGCTCTTGAACGCACGAACGGGCGAGTTCACGCCGCCGGGGATGTGTTTCTGGGCATTGGCAAACAGGGTTTCGGAACGGGACATGGTTGGGCTCTCGAAAACGGAAAATAGACTATTTGATCTGCAGCAGCTCATTGAAGGCGCGGGCGCGGCGTGTCACTTCAGTGGTGCTGTCGGCGCCGAACAGGCCGTGGACCACCGCCAGCAGGTCGACCCCGTGGGCCACCAGCGGGGCGGCGTTGTCCAGGGTGATGCCGCCAATGGCGCACACCGGGATATGCAGTTTGAGGTGCGCCTGTTCGAGCAGTTCAAGGTTTGCGCTGGGGGCGCCGGGCTTGGTGTTGGAATTGAAGAAACGCCCGAACGCGACATAAGTGGCACCTTCGCTGGCGGCCTGTTCGGCCAGTGCCAGGCTGGCGTGGCAGGTGGCGCCGACGATCGCCTTGTGCCCGAGCAGTGCCCGTACTGGTGCCAACGGGCCATCGGTCTGGCCCAGGTGCACACCGACGCCCAGGCGTGCGGCCAGCTCGGCGTCGTCGTTGATGATCAACTGGGTCTTGTAGCGCTCGCACAGGTTGCGCAGTGCTTCGGCTTCCCGCAGCCGGCGGGCCTCGTCGCTGCTTTTGTCGCGGTATTGCAGCAGGGTGACGCCACCTTCCAGCGCCGCTTCGACATAAGCGAGGAACTTGCCGGCCAGCAATTGGCTATCGGTGATGGCGTAAAGGCCACGTAATTTCATTCCACAGGCCTCCAGTGCTACGAGCAGAAATCCAGCGGCAGGCGACGCGGCACGAACTGGCCTTTGCCCAGTTGTTCGGCATCGCGCAAGGTGCGCCAGGTGTAATCCAGCGCCGTCTTGACGGCGCTGGCGAGCTGTTCGCCCTGGGCCAGCCGACCGGCCAGGGCGCTGGCCAGGGTGCAGCCGGAACCGTGGTAACTGCCGGGCAGGCGCTGGCAGGTAAAGGTTTCGCGGCGGCCATCGCGGCTGTACAGGCGATTATGGACTTGATGTTCGTCGCCGTGACCACCGGTGATCAACAGGTGTTTGACGAAGGGCAGCAGTTTTTCCGCGCACTCGTCGGCGCTGCCCTCGGGCAGTTCGGCGAGGATGCGCGCTTCCGGCAGGTTGGGGGTGGCGATGATTGCCAGGGGCAGCAGGCGTTCGCGCATGGCGTAGCCGACCTCATCCTTGCCCAGGCGCCCACCACCGCCGGCGCGCAGCACCGGGTCGCAGACCATGGGCAGGTGCGGGTGCGCCTGGAGCAGTTCGACCACCGTGTCGACCATTTCCAGTGAGCCAAGCATCCCCAGCTTGACCGCTGCCACCTGGGCGTCGTTGAGCACGGCATTGGCTTGCGCCAGCACCCACTCGCGGTCGAGCACGCGGAAATCGCTGACGTTGACGGTGTCTTGCACGGTCAACGCGGTAACGGCAGGGGCGGCATGACAACCCTGGGCAAGCAGGGCTTCGATATCTGCCTGCAAACCGGCGCCACCACTGGGGTCGTGGCCGGAGAGACAGAGGACAACGGGGCGAGAGCTGTAGATATTCATGGTGCGCGAGCTTACCACCAAACCCTTCTGGTCGGCGTGTACCTGTGATGATGGAAGTCATCTGTGGCGAGGGGATTTATCCCCGCTGGGGTGCGAAGCGCCCCCATTCAAACTATCTGATATACCGAGGTGACACTTATTGGGGCTGCTTCGCAGCCCAGCGGGGCGGTGCGACGCTTCGCTAAATCCCCTCGCCACAATAGAACTCGGCGCCTACGAAATTACGACCTGACCAAGGCAACAGCTCTATCTCAAGCCTTTGCTCTGAAACGCCCGTTCTAGAGCCTTCTGTAGGAAAAATTTCAATGGTGCAAATTGGCCATCAGCGGCTATGCTAGAGATGGATCCAACTCATAACAGGTAATGCCGGTTTTACGTCTACTCAGGGAATGGGGGGCTTCCTGACTCAACCGGACAGTCCACGCTGGGGCTTAAATGCGCTATTTGCTGATGTTGCTGCTGTGCTTGTCCCCTCTGGCAAGTGCCCTGGAATTCGATGAATTCACCCAAAGCCTGCCCTTGGGCCATGCCCTGCAAGTGTTCGAAGATGCGGGCGGCACGGCCACCATTGATGAGGTCCAGGCCCAGGCTGCTGCCGGTGCTTTCAAACCCCACGACAAAGCCACGCTGAATGCCGGTTACTCGCGATCAGCGTTCTGGTTGAAAATCGATCTGCACTATCGCCCCGGCAATCCGGACGCCCAGCGCACCTGGCTGCTGGAACTGGCGTACCCGCCGCTGGATCACCTCGACTTGTACCTGCCCGATGCGGCGGGGGCCTATCGCCTGGTTCGCCAGACCGGTGATGCGTTGCCGTTCACCAGCCGCGAGATCCACCAGAACAACTACCTGTTCAGCCTGGCTTTCAAACCCGAACAGCGGCAGACCCTCTACCTGCGCCTGCAAAGCCAGGGTTCGATCCAGGCGCCGCTGACGCTGTGGTCGAGCACCGCGTACCTCGAGCAACAGCCAGTGCGTTTGTATGTGCTGGGGATCATCTACGGCGTGCTGCTGGGGATGCTGGTCTACAACCTGTTCATCTATCTGAGCGTGCGCGATACCAGCTACCTCTATTACATCTTCTATATTGCTTCGTTCGGCCTGTATCAGTTGTCGGTCAACGGCGCCGCCGTGGAGTACTTCTGGCCGGATAACCCCTGGTGGGCCAACGCCGCGACGCCGTTCTTCATTGGCTGCGCGGGCCTGTTTGGCAGCCAGTTCGCCCGCAGCTTCCTGCAAACCGCCCGGCAGGGCCGTTGGCTGGACCGCATGCTGCTGGCGCTGATCGGCTACAGCGCGGTGGTGGTCGGCCTGTCACTGATGACCAGCTATGCCTTGGCGCTGCGCCTGGCGACGGCGTTGGCACTGGTGTTCACGGTGGCGATCTTTGCCGCCGGGCTGTTTGCCTGGTGGCGTGGCCTGCGGGTTGCGCGTTACTTCATCATTGCCTGGTCGGCGTTTCTGCTGGGGGGCATCATCAATACCTTGATGGTGCTGGGTTACCTGCCGAACGTCTTCCTGACCATGTACGCCAGCCAGATCGGCTCGGCCATCGAAGTGGCGCTGTTGTCCCTGGCCCTGGCCGATCGCATCAATGCCATGCGCGAACAGCAGGCCCAGACCCTGTTGGATGCCGGGCAGAAACTCGAAGTGCTCAACCAGCAATTGGCCCACAGCAACAAGCTCAAGGATGAGTTCCTCGCTACCCTGACCCATGAGCTGCGCACGCCGATGAATGGCGTGATCGGTTCTCTGGAGTTGATGGGAACCGTCGAGATGGACGAGGAGATGACCCAGTATCAACAGACCGCCGCCGGTTCGGCGCGGGACATGATGCGAATGGTCAACGGCATCCTCACCCTGACTGAGTTGCAGGCCGGCAAGCTCAAGGTCTATCCGGCGCCGTTCAGCCTGCGCGGGGTGGTCAATGCGCTGCAGGTGCAGTTCGGTGCCAATGCCGCGACCAAGGGCTTGGACTTCAAGGTCGACGTGGCCCCGGGCCTGGCGGACCGGTTGGTCGGTGACAGCGGCAAACTGGCCCAGTGCCTGGAATGCCTGCTGGACAACGCCATCAAGTTCACTCGGGTTGGCGGCCTGGCGCTGCGCGTCAGTGGCAGGCCGACGCAGCACGACCGGCTGGTGCTGTCCTTTGCCGTGATTGACACCGGCATCGGCTTTACCGATCTGGCAGAGGCGACCTTGTACCAGCGCTTCTTCCAGCTCGACGGCTCGATGACCCGCGAATACGGCGGCCTCGGCGTGGGCCTGGCCATCTGTCGGCAATTGGTGGAACTGCTGGGCGGGCGCCTGACCCACAGCTCCGAGTCCGGTCGCGGCAGCCGTTTTCAGTTGGACGTGGAGTTCGACGTGGCCTTGCCAGCGGCGGTCCCGACACCGTTTTCCTTCGGTGGCCGCCAGGGTTCGCGCCTGCCGCAGGATTGCACGGTGCTACTGGCCGATGACAGCAGCATCGATCAGTTGGTCATGCGCGGCATGTTGCTCAAGCTCGGTTATCGGGTGCGCACCGCCGACAGTGGCCGCGCCGCGCTGGATCTGCTGCACGGCGAGCGCTTTGATGCGGTGCTGCTCGATTGCCAGTCGCCGCTGGACGGTGTGTCGCTCTGCTGCCAGATCCACACCTTGTCCGGCTGCGAGGAACTGCCAGTGCTGGTGGTCAGCCCGAACGTGGGGCGCGAGTGCTGTCCCTCGGGCGCGCAGATCGATTACCTGAACAAACCCGTGAAATTCGAGGCACTGCAGGCGATGCTCCAGCGCCGTGTGCTTTGCCCGAGGCAGGGTGAAAGCGCCGATATTTAGGCGTATATGACACTTTGTTCGGCCTGGAGGCGGTGCTTAACTGAATCCCTGGCCGATCGAGGAGCCCTGTGATGAACCTGCACCAGTTCGCTGAAACCCACGACGTCACCAACCAACCGCCGTCCCTGGATGGCGCCAACCTGTACCGCATCGACCTGCCGCTGCAGCAGTGGTCGCAGCGCTTTGGGGCGGGCTGGGCACAGGCGCGGATCGATGCGTATGGGGCGCTGGCCGGCGGGCCGTTGATGGAAGCGGGCTTCCTGGCCAACCAGAACAAACCGGTGTTCTCCAGCCATGACCGTTACGGCCATCGCATCGACCTGGTGGAGTTCCATCCGGCTTATCACCAGTTGATGCGCACCGCCGTCGAGCACGGCCTACCCAGTTTGCCCTGGGCGCATCCGCAACCCGGCGCGCATGTCGCCCGTGCCTCGATGACCTATTTGCACAGCCAGGCCGAAGCCGGCACCGGCTGCCCGCTGACCATGACCTTCGCCAGCGTACCGGCGCTGCGCTTGCAGCCGGACCTGGCCGAGCATTGGCTGCCCAAGGTGCTGGCCACCGAATACGACCCGCGCAACGTCGGCATGGCCCACAAGGCCGGGGTGACCCTGGGCATGGCAATGACCGAAAAACAGGGCGGCACCGATGTGCGGGCCAACACCACCAAGGCCTATCCGGTGGGCGCCAGCGGCCCGGGCCAGGCCTATGAACTGGTGGGCCACAAATGGTTCTGTTCGGCGCCGATGTGCGATGCCTTCCTCACTTTGGCCCAGACCGACAAAGGCCTGACCTGTTTCCTGCTGCCGCGCCATCGCCCCGACGACACCCGCAATCAGTTCTACATCCAGCGGCTGAAGAACAAGCTGGGCAACTGTTCCAACGCCTCCAGCGAAGTCGAGTTCCGTGGCGCACTGGCCTGGATGGTCGGTGAAGAAGGGCGGGGGGTACCGACGATCATCGAGATGGTCGCCATGACCCGTTTCGATTGCATGGTCGGCTCCAGCGCCCTGATGCGCCAGGCGCTGACCCAGGCCAGTCATCACTGCGCGCACCGCAAGGTCGGTGGCAAGCTGTTGAGTGAACAGCCGCTGATGCAAAACGTCCTGGCTGACCTGGCGCTGGAAAGTGAGTCCGCATTGGCCTTGAGCCTGCGCATGGGCCGGGCGCTGGATCACTTGAATGACGAGCATGAGGCCAAGTTCGCCCGGCTGGTGACGGCGGTGGGCAAGTACTGGATCTGCAAGCGCGCCCCCGCGATGATCAACGAAGCCGCCGAATGCATGGGCGGTGCCGGCTACGTCGAAGACAGCATCCTGCCGCGGCTGTACCGCGAAGCGCCGGTCAACTCGACGTGGGAAGGCTCCGGCAACGTGCAATGCCTGGATGTGCTGCGCGCCTTGTCCAAGGAGCCCGGCGTGCTGGAGGTCTTGTTCAGCGAATTGGGCGACGGCCACGGCGACAAGCGCCTGGCCGGCCACATCCACCAATTGCACGCAGCGTTCAAGGACACCGACGACATCCAGTACCGCGCCCGGCAATTGACCGAAGACATCGCCGTCGGCCTGCAAGCCAAGCTGTTGCTCGAGGCGGGGAACAGCGATGTCAGCGATGCCTTCATTGCCAGTCGCCTGGGTTCGGCCGGCCGGGTGTACGGTGCCTTGCCTCGGGGCTTGAATGTCGAGGCGATCGTGACGCGCTCCACCCCGCACGGCTTTTAAGAGGGTTCAGGTCGGCGCATAACCCTGTGGGAGCGGGCTTGCTCGCGAAAGCTTCACCACATTCAGCATCTTTGTTGTCTGACACACCGCTTTCGCGAGCAAGCCCGCTCCCACAGTGGGCCTGAGTCGTACGCAACATCTAAGTACGCCATCGAACCCTGTGGGAGCGAGCTTGCTCGCGATGGCGTCGGTCCATCCAGCATCTGTGTTGTTTGATACACCGCTATCGCGAGCAGGCTCGCTCCCACAGGGGAACTGTGGTGGCAATTCTGGGGCTACTGAGATCAAGGGTGGGATCGAGTCCACTACGCCACTGTTCCCGTCGGGCGGCGATGCAGGCAAGATGAAGGCCTGCAAGTCAGAACACAGGAAGCTGATCGTGACCGAAGCGTTTATTGTCGTTCAAACCGCCGAACAAGCCGTGGATCGTCTGGCGGCCCTGCACGAGCGTGCGACCACCGCGCTGAACCAGGCGCTGATGCGTTATCTCAAGGACCGCGTCGAGCCGGATGCCGAGCAACGTGCGTTGTTTCGCTATCCGGCCTTGCGCCTGACCTATCACTGCCACGGCGAAGTCCCGCAAACCACGCGAGCCTATGCCAAGGTCCAGTTGCCCGGCACCTATAGCGTCACCGTCACCCATCCCGCCGCCTTCCGTAAATACCTGCTGGAACAGCTGGTCCCGCTGATGCACGACTTTACCGTCACCGTGGAAGTGGGCGTCAGCGAGCAGAACATTCCGTACCCGTACGTGGTGGAGCAGGGCGACGAACTGGCCGGCTCCGGCGTGACCGCCGCCGTGCTGGCGCGGGTTTTCCCCAGCACCGACCTGTCGGCCGCCACCGACGGCATCGCCGACGGCCTCTATGATTGGGAAAACACCGACCCGCTGCCCTTGGCGCTGTTCGACGCGGCGCGGGTGGATTTTTCCTTGCGCCGGCTGGTGCATTACACCGGCAGCGACTGGCGCCATGTGCAGCCGTGGATCCTGCTGACCAACTACCACCGCTATGTCGACCAGTTCATCGTCCACGGTCTGGAGCAACTGCGCAGCGACCCGCGCTTTGTGCGCATGGTCCTGCCGGGCAACGTGATCATCGACAAGAACATGGAGCACAGCGAAGCGTCGGCCATCGCCGCCGGCGTGGTCTGGCACCGCTACCAGATGCCGGCCTATCACCTGCAGACCAATGATGGCCATGGCGTGACCCTGGTGAACATCGGTGTCGGCCCGTCCAACGCCAAGAACATCACTGACCACCTGGCCGTGCTGCGCCCGCATTGCTGGCTGATGATCGGCCACTGCGGCGGGCTGCGGCAGTCCCAGACCATTGGCGACTACGTGCTGGCCCACGCCTACATGCGCCGCGATGGCATTCTCGACCGGGTGGTGCCGCCGAACATTCCGATTCCGGCCCTGGCCGAAGTGCAGATGGCGCTTCAACAGGCCGCGGCGAACATCACTGGCGAAAAGGGCGATGAGCTGAAAAAACGCCTGCGCACCGGCACCGTGTTGACTTACGACGATCGCAACTGGGAGCTGCGCTGGGCCCAGGAACGTCCGCTGATCAATCTGTCCCGCGCGGTGGCGGTGGACATGGAAAGCGGCACTATCGCTGCCCAGGGTTATCGCCTGCGGGTGCCTTACGGCACCTTGCTCTGCGTCTCGGACAAACCGTTGCACAGCGAGATCAAGCTGCCGGGCTCGGCCAACGCGTTCTATGAGCGCGCGGTCAACCAGCACCTGAAGATCGGCATCGAGGCGTTGGACCTGTTGCGCACCGAACTCAACTCGTTGCATTCGCGCAAGCTGCGCAGCTTCGACGAGCCGCCGTTCCGCTGATGCCCCGTTGAAGGGGATGGTGGTTATTTAACGGTCGGGCCACTAGCATGGTCGGCCCTGACCGTTAGATGTTGTATTCGCCATGCCCCGTCCTCCACGCCCTGCTTCCCGTCGCCCTGGCGCGAAGCTTCCAGCCTCCGCCCCGCGCCGTGTGGCCAAGGCCCCGCCGGCCGAGTCGAAGCTGATTCTGTTCAACAAACCGTTCGATGTGCTGACGCAATTCAGTGACGGTGAGGGGCGGGCGACGCTCAAGGATTTTATCGACGTACCGGGCATCTACCCGGCCGGACGGCTGGATCGCGACAGCGAAGGCTTGCTGTTGCTGACCAACGATGGGCAGTTGCAGGCGCGTATCGCCGACCCCAAGCACAAGCTCGCCAAGACCTATTGGGTGCAGGTGGAGGGCGAGCCGAGCGCTGAACAGTTGCAGCGTTTGCGCGACGGCGTGGAGTTGAACGATGGCATGACGTTGCCCGCCGAAGCGCGCCAATTGGAAGAACCGCAATTGTGGCCGCGCAACCCACCGGTGCGTTTTCGTAAAAGCGTGCCCACGAGCTGGCTGGAATTGGTGATCCGCGAAGGGCGCAACCGCCAGGTGCGACGTATGACCGCCGCCGTGGGCTTGCCGACCTTGCGCCTGGTGCGGGTCAGGATCGGCGACTGGACGATCGAGGGGCTCGATCAGGGCCAGTGGAAAGAAGTGCCGGCGCGTTTATAACGTCCCGGATTCGATCAGGCCGATCACCACGCTCTTGATAACGAACGCCGCCACGCCGAGGCCCAGCACGAAAAACAGGATGAACGAGCCGAAACGCCCGGCCTTGGACTTCTTCGCCAGGTCCCAGACGATGAAACCCATGAAAATGATCAGGATGCTGACCAGGCCGGTCATCATCCACTCTTCGAAAACAGCAGGATCCATCAGGACACTCCGGCGTGGACGGGGTTGAAAAGGCGCGGCGAGTATAAGGCATGGGGGGCGGGCACGGGATTGGCCTGCGGCGGTGTGTCGCAGCTATTCATCGCCTCAAGTTCACTGTTGATCGTTCCCACGCTCTGCGTGGGAATGCAGCCCGGGACGCTCTGCGTCCCCTCCAAGAGCCGAACGCAGAGCGTCCGGAGAGGCGTTCCCACGCAGAGCGTGGGAACGATCAATGCCACAAAAGCGGTCAGCTGCGCAGATGAGTCAACGGCAGTTCGGTGCTGTTAAGCACCTGGTTCAGCACAAAACTCGAACGCACGCTGGTAACGCCATCAATACGAGTCAGGTGCCCCAGCAGCAGTTTCTGGTAATGGTCCATGTCCGGCACCACGACCTTGAGCTGGTAGTCCGCGTCCATGCCGGTGACCAGGCTGCACTCCAGCACTTGCGGCAGGTTGCGGATGGCAGCTTCGAAGTTCTCGAAACGCTCGGGGGTGTGGCGGTCCATGCCGATCAGCACGTAGGCCGTCAGGCTCAGGCCCAGCAGCTTGCGGTCGAGCAGGGCGACCTGGCGGGTGATGTAGCCATCATCTTCCAACTGCTTGACCCGTCGCGAGCAGGGGGAGGGCGACAGGCCGATGCGTTCGGCCAGTTCCTGGTTGGAGATGCGCGCGTCGCGCTGCAATTCCGCCAGAATACTCAGGTCGTAACGGTCAAGTTTGCTCATCGGTCGGGCCTTTATCTTGATAATTGCGGTAGATTATCTATCTAGGGTTAAAAATTGCGCAAGTGATGTTTATTTCCGCAATCTTCGCAATCATCTGTCGGCACCCAAGGCCTATGCTTACCACCAAGATCACTGCTCGGACAAACAGTCCAGTGCAGCCCGCCCAATCAGGCCGGCTGCGGCCGCAGTACCCACCGGTACTGGCAGGCCCCCGAGCTGCACACTGTCCAGAAGACGGCGTGAGGTGAGCCGACGTCATAAGCGTCGAGCACGGACGAAATTTTCAAGGGGAGGCCGACGGGTCTCCCCTTTTTAATGCCAGCGAAATAAACCCCGTGGCTGATAACCTATCGCAGAACCGGCCTGGGCTTTTCCAGTCTTATCATCAGGCCCTGAACCGTTGTGAGGAATTTCATGAAGTCGCGCATCTGGCGTTTGGCAGGTGTTGGTCTGCTGTGGGCAAGTGTCAGTGCGCAGGGAATGGCCGACGATCAGCAAAACCGTGGCGGTCCGGACGGCGGTCGCGGGCAGGACGGGCGCGGCGGCAACGGCCAGGGTTATTCGGGCCAGCCGCGGCCGCAGAGCAACGAAATCATTCGCGGCGACAACAGTCGTCAGTTCGAGGTCAAGCCGCCGAATCCAGGCGCACAGCATTACGATCGTCCTGCGCAGGACCCTAACGCCCACGGTCGCCCGCCGCAGGCGCAACCCGGTAACAACCTGCCGATCCAGGGCCGGCCCGACAGCGTGACCCAGACTCGGGAACCGCAACCGGGGTATTACCGCGACATTCCTCGTCGCAGCGATGGTTATCCGAGCGGCGGGCCACGCCCAAGTCATGACAACCGTCCCGAACAGCATTGGCCTGGTCGGCCGGACGGCCATGGCAACGGCTGGGGCCCGGGGCCGCAATACCGCCCGGGTTATGTGATCGACCGTTTCCCGGATCGCAACTACCGCGTGCCCTATCGCGGCCAGGATTATTTCTATTCGGGTGGCTACTGGTATCGCCCGCAAGGGCCGCGTTATGTCGTGGTCGCGCCGCCGCGGGGCATCCGTACCCGTTACCTGCCCGATTACGCCAGGGAAGTGTGGATCGGCAGTTCACTGTTCTTTCTCGCCGCCGGCGCCTATTACATCTACGAAGCCAATACTCAGAATTACGTTGTGGTCGAGCCGCCCGTGGCCAACCCGCAACCTCAACCCCAGGGCAACAGCTTTGACGTGGTGGCCTATCCGGCCAACGGCCAGTCGCCTGAGCAGGTCAATCAGGATGGCTACGACTGCTATCGCTGGGCCGTGCAGCAGAGCGGTTTCGACCCGCGCAACTACACCTACCCTCCGGCACCGGAAGTGGTACAGACCTATCGCCAGGCCCAGGGCAGTTGCTTGAGCAGTCGTGGGTATCAAGTGACGTACTGAGGCTTGGTGAAGGCCGGGCGGACCCTGCTTCTTGTGGCGAGGGGATTTATCCCCGCTGGACTGCGAAGCAGTCCCAAAGCAGCCGACTCAATCTGTCTGGCACACCGAGGCGGCGGATTTCAGGGCCGCTTCGCGCCCCAGCGGGGATAAATCCCCTCGCCACAGGTTATGCGCTGGCGCGCTGCACCACTTCCGACGGATCGGCATGCACCAGCACTTCGGCCTTCGGATAGGCATGATGGATCGCATCGGCGGCCTGGTCGCTGATGCCGTGGGCCACTGACAGGGTCAATTCCCCCGGCAACTCCAGGTGCAGTTGCACGAACCAGTGGTTGCCGGAGATCCGCGTACGCAGGTCATGGGCGCCGAGCACGCCGGGCACGGCGCAGGCCAGTTCCAGCATGTGCTGGCTGACGTCGGGCGGCAGTTCCTGGTCCATCAGCACCGCAAAGCTTTCCCGGGCGATCTGGACGGCGCTCCACAGAATGTAAATGGCGATCCCCAGGCCGAACCAGGCGTCGAGCTGATACCAGCCGAATCCGGCCAGCACCAGCGCCACCAGGATGCTGCCGTTGAGCAACAAGTCGGAGCGATAGTGCAGCGAGTCGGCGCGCACGGCGTTGGAGCCGGTGGCGCGGATGACCCGATGCTGCAACGCCAGCAGCGCCAGGGTCAGCCCGAGGGAAAACACGATCACGCCGACGCTGAGCCAGGGCGCGTCCACCGGCACCGGGTTTTTCAGCCGCTCGAAGGCCTGCAAGGCGATCAATACCGCACTGCCGCCGATAAACAGCGCCTGGGCCATGCCGGCCAGGGATTCGGCCTTGCCATGACCGTAGCGATGGTCATCGTCGGCGGGGCGCAGGGCGTAATGCACCGCCAGCAGATTGAGCAGCGAGGTGACGCCGTCCAGTGCCGAGTCGGTCAGGCCGGCAAGCATGCTCACCGAGCCGCTCAGCCACCAGGCCAGGGCCTTGGCGACGACCAGGACAAGCGCCACGGCCACCGACGCTCGGGTGGCCAGGCGCAGCAGACGGGCGTGTTCGGTGCTGGTGGTCATGGTGCGGTCGTTCCTTCAATAGCGCTTGTCATGCGGCGGGTTTGAGACCCAGGGCAGCCAGTTGTTGCGCGCTGCCCTTGTGTTGGATCAGCCGAGGATCGTCCAGCGGGAAGCTGCGACCCAGTTCGCGTTCCAGGATCGCCTGCAATTTTTGGTTATTGACCGTGCCATCGGGGTTGATGGCCGGCTTGAGTTTCTCTGGCTCGATCTGGACACTCTTGCCCGGCTCGAAATAAATGGCGCCAGTGGCAAAGTCCACGGCGAACGCGATCAGGCCGGGGATGATGTAGAACAGCAGGCCGACGGCATCGAGCGCGGCAATCGCCGGGTCGATCTTGCCATCGATCTGGCCGCGACGGTCCGGGTAGAAGATCGAGCCACAGGCGCTGATTTGAGTCAGCAGGGCGGCGACCAAGACGCCACCGATCACGCGAAAGGGAATACGCATAGCAATCTCCTGAACAGGTAGAGGCGTTGCTGGTTGGAGTCCAGACCACGCTAAACAGTTCGCCGTTATACTCGGCCCTCTGTTTTGGAGCCAGCATGATTTCTTTGCCGATTGATGAAGTTTTACCCGCCCTGCGTCAAGCCTTGGCATCGCGCCACGAAGCCGTGCTCGAAGCGCCGCCCGGTGCTGGTAAAACCACCCGTGTTCCCCCGGCCTTGCTGAACGAGCCCTGGCTGGCCGGGCAGACCATCCTGATGCTCGAACCCCGGCGCCTGGCGGCACGGGCGGCGGCCGAGCGACTGGCCAGCGAGCTGGGGGAAAAGGTCGGTGAAACCGTCGGCTACCGGATTCGCCTCGACAGCAAAGTCGGGCCCAAGACCCGCATTGAAGTGGTCACCGAAGGCATCCTCACCCGTCGTTTGCAGGACGATCCGGCGCTGGAAGGCGTGGGGCTGCTGATTTTCGATGAATTCCATGAACGCAGTCTCGACGCCGACCTGGCGTTGGCCTTGAGCCTCAACGGTCGGGAGCTGTTTCGCGAAGACCAGCCACTGAAGATCCTGCTGATGTCCGCCACCCTGGAAGGCGAGCGCCTGGCCGGGTTGCTGGACGACGCGCCGATCCTGCGCAGCGAAGGCCGCATGTTCCCGGTGACGGTGCGCTGGGGCCGGCCGTTCCAGCCCGGCGAGTTCATCGAGCCGCGGCTGGTGCAGACCGTGCTGGACGCACTGCACGATGAAACCGGCAGCGTCTTGGTGTTCTTGCCCGGGCAGGCGGAGATCCGCCGGGTTCATCAGCAATTGGCCGAGGCCTTGGGCGAGGGCGGCAATGTGTTGCTCTGTCCGCTGCACGGTGAACTGGACCTCGCCGCCCAGCGCGCCGCCATCGACCCCGCGCCGCCCGGCCAGCGCAAAGTGGTGCTGGCCACCAACATCGCCGAAACCAGCCTGACCATCAACGGCGTACGAGTGGTGATCGACGCCGGGCTGGCCCGGGTGCCGCGTTTCGACCCGGGCAGCGGCATGACCCGTCTCGACACCCAGCGCATTTCCCGGGCCAGCGCCACCCAGAGGGCCGGTCGAGCCGGGCGCCTGGAGCCGGGGGTCTGCTATCGATTGTGGTCCGAAGACCAGCATGAACAATTGGCCGCGTACGGCAGCGCGGAGATTCTGTCGGCGGACCTGGCCGGGTTGGCCCTGCAATTGGGGCGCTGGGGCGTGACGCCGTCGCAACTGGTCTGGCTCGATGTTCCGCCCTCCGCAGCGTATGCCCAGGCCCAGGATCTGCTGCAACGCCTGGGCGCGTTGGAGGGCGAGCAACTGACCCGTCACGGGCAGGCCATGGCTGAACTGCCGGCCCACCCGCGTATCGCTCATCTGCTGTTGCGCGGCCAGGCGCTGGGGCTGGCGGACATGGCCTGCAACGTCGCCGCACTGTTGGGCGAGCGCGATATTCTGCGTGGCGCCGGCGCGGATCTGCACAGTCGCCTGGCCTTGCTGTCCGGCGAAGAACGAGCCGCGCGCGGCGCCCAGGGCGGGGTGCAACGGGCGCGACAACTGGCCCGGCAATATCGCGGTTACCTGCGGGGCAAGGCCGAAGAAGCCGTGGCCGACCCCGATCATCCGCGCTGGCTCGGCACGTTGCTGGCCTTGGCTTACCCGGACCGCGTTGCCCAGCAGCGCCGGCCTGGCGGTGCGGAATATCGCCTGGCGAATGGGCGTGCGGCGCTGTTTGCCGAGGCTGACAGCCTGATGAAACAAGCGTGGCTGGTGATCGCCGACCTGGGCAGCCGCCAGGGCCAGCGGGAAGAGCGGATCTACCTGGCGACGGATTTCGACCCGGCGCTGTTCGATTCGGTATTGGCCGAACAAGTACGCGTTGTGGATCAACTGGATTGGGACGAGCGTGAAGGCGTGCTGCGTGCCGAGCGCCAGCGCAAGGTTGGCGAACTGGTGCTCAGCCGCGAACCGCTGACCGGCCTGGATGAGTCGGCCCGTAGCCAGGCCCTGGTGAACCTGGTGCGGCGCAAGGGCTTGGAATTATTGCCCTGGACCCCGGAACTGCGGCAATGGCAGGCGCGGGTGGCGCTGCTGCGGCGCCTGGACCTGGACGCCAAGGGCGAGAGCGAATGGCCGGACGTCAGCGATAGTGCGTTGCTGGGCAGCCTCGAGCATTGGTTGATGCCGTATCTGGGCCGCGTCTCGCGCCTCAGCCACTTTGCCAACCTGGATTTGTCGAGCATCGTCCACAACCTGTTGCCCTGGCCCCTGCCGCAACGCTTGGATGAACTGGCGCCGCACCATTTGAGCGTGCCTTCGGGGTCGTCGATACGCCTGGACTACAGTGAGCATCCGCCGATCCTGGCGGTGCGCCTGCAGGAACTCTTCGGCCTGGCTGACACCCCGCGCATCGCTGGCGGGCGGCAGGTGGTCAAGCTGCACCTGCTGTCACCGGCGCGCCGACCGGTGCAGGTCACCCAGGACCTGGCGAACTTCTGGCGCAGCACCTATGCCGAGGTGAAGAAGGACCTCAAGGGGCGCTATCCCAAACATTACTGGCCGGACGACCCGCTGGTGGCGGAGGCGACGGCGCGGGTCAAGCCGCGTAAATGAGCTGAGGAAATTCAGGGTATGAAATACAAACTCTGTGGGAGCCGAGCTTGCTCGCGATAGCGGTGTGTAGATGAACGCTTTCCCAGGAGGCGTTCATCTACACACCGTCTTTCTCAAGAAACTTGCTGTAGCTTAAAAACATCTCGTCGCGTATCCAGCCTGCAGACTCATAGAGTGCCTGGGCGGATTGATTGGTCTTGGCAGTGCGCAAGTCCATACGGACTGCCCCCTGTTGCCTGGCATATTCTTCGGCGGCCATAAGCAGCTTTTTGCCTATACCCTGTTGGCGTACGTTCGAATCAACGAAAAGATCATACAAAGTGAAGATGCGCGCCGTGAAAACCGAGCAAAAGGTTGGGTAGAGCTGGCAGAACCCCACAATCTCTTTGGCGGCGTTCTTTGCAACGAACACCAGGGACTCACTTTTTTCAGTCCGTGCCCTGATATAGGCGGTCGCCCGCTGTAGGTTGGCATCCATCCTGTAGAACTGCCGATACGCATCAAACAGTACACCCACTGCTTCAACATCTTTCTGTTCAGCCAGGCGAATCTGGATGTCGCTCATGGATCACTCCTTGAAAGGGGTGTTCAGTCTGAGGCGGACTCAGAGCAATACCACCAAGACAGTCAGAGCGTACTGCTCGTGTAGGCCAGGCGTTATCCCAAACTGGCACGTTCTAGATTGCGACACAGGTCCACTGTGGGAGCAAGCTCCCACAGTTATTCTGCGGCGAGTCGTACTAAGGCGTTGCCGGCAACAAGAACCGCGCCAACGCCGGCAACTGGCCGCAACGCCTGGCGGGCAAACGTTCGACGCGGGGCTGAACCGTGGGCTTCACGGCGTACCGTTTCGGCCATGCAGGCGGTAGCCGGAACGTTGGCTCAAGCGTTCGTAATAGGCACTGACCGCGGGGAAGTCCGGATGAGTCAGTGGGGTTTCAAACCAGCGGTTCACTGAAAGGCCTATCGGGATGTCTGCCAGCGAAAACTCGCTGCCGCTGACGTACGCGCCCGTTGTGTCGAGTTGTCGATCCAGGATAGCCATGTGCCTGGACCATTGACGGCATCCTGCGGCCAGCGCGTCATGGTCTTGATGGGCGGCGCATTGCCTGACCAGCGACATAAAGGCATAACCCCAGGACTTGTTGAGGTCGGTGGCTTGCCAGTCGATCCATTGATCCACCCGGGCTCTGGCTTTTGCGTCTGCTGGATAAAGGTGCAGGGCGTTGTTCCGGTTCGCCAGGTACCTGATGATCGTGTTGGACTCCCACAGCACGAAGCCGTCGTCCTCAACCACCGGAACCATCGCATTGGGATTCAGTGCCGTGAATTCAGGTGTGTTCGTTTCCCTGAAACCAGAGCCCCAGTCCTTCCGTTCGAAAGGGATTTGCAACTCTGTGCAGGTCCAGAGCACTTTGCGGACATTGATCGATGAGGCTTTGCCCAGTATTTGTAGCATTCCATCTCCTTATAGTTGGTGGGGCACGAACTCCACACCTGTCGACGTTGACCCCACCGGGGTGAGACGTTAAACGAGAGCGGTCATTCAACTCAAGGTCTGTTTAAAACGATTGCCTGCGACTCGCTGGGAGGCTATTTTGTTTGATAATTGTAGGGCGTTTCTGTAGTTAAGCTAAGTCAAGCGCAAAAGTAATTCTGGGGAAGTGCCGGTCTATTTTTTTATTCATGTTTGAATTGAGTGACAGGATGAAAATTCCTGCCCGAAAGGGCAGGTGTACAGCGATAGGTAATTGGTTTTAAATTTAGTGTCATATAGTTGTTAGTGTTTATTGGTTGTGAGTGCAGTGGTCTCGCTGTTGTTAATGCTTGTTATTTATATTGTCAGCGTCAGGTCATAATAGGAGTCTGGTTAATGCAGGTCGCTATCTTTCAAGTTGATGCTTTTGCCTCTCAGCCATTCGCGGGTAATCCTGCGGCTGTTTGTCCGTTGGATTATTGGTTGCCAGACGAGCAGTTGCATGCGATTGCCGCTGAAAACAATCTGTCAGAAACAGCCTACTTTGTTAAGCAAGGCGATATCTATGAGCTGAGGTGGTTTACGCCGCTGGTCGAAGTTGAGCTGTGCGGGCATGCGACGTTGGCGGCCGCTTGGGTAATCTTGAACAAGTTAGGCGTAAACGCAGATCTTTTAAGGTTTTCGACGCGCAGCGGGGAGCTGCGGGTCCGTCGCTCCGGTACCGGGCTGACGTTGGATTTTCCAGCGAAAATCCCTGAGCGCTGCACACCGCCGTCCGAGTTGTTACCCGCACTGGGTTTGACCTCGGCAGAAGTCTTTGCAACAGACGACTTTATCGTCGTAGTGCCTGATGAGACGATTATCGAAAAGTTGACACCGGACTTCGCTCGCCTGAAGGGGCTGCCACTGCGGGGTGTGGTGGTGACCGCGCAAGGCAAGGATTTCGATTTTGTCTCTCGATGGTTTGGCCCAAATGTCGGGGTGAACGAAGACCCGGTGACAGGCTCGGCGCATACCTCATTGACGCCTTTCTGGTCGGGTGTATTGGACAAGCAAGTGCTGACGGCGCAACAAGGTGGGCTCCGAAAGGGGCAGCTGCGCTGTGAGATGGCCGGTGACCGAGTGCTGATAACCGGGGAGTCGGTGTTGTATATGGTTGGGGAAATCACCCTTTAGTGCTTGCGCAACACCCTTCGCTTGAGAAATACCTGAGCGTATTTCTCAAGCGATCAGCTTCGATTCTCCGCCGTTGATTCAGCTATAGCGCTCAATCAATGGAGCATGCCCAGGGCATAGGCTTTCATGGAAGCTTCTACTTTGTTAGTGGAGTGCAGTTTGCGCATGGCGTTGACGAGATGAAATTTCACGGTTCTTTCGTCAATGGACAAGATCAATCCCGTTTCGGAGTAGGTCTTGCCCGTTGCCGACCATTTCAAGGTTTCTACTTCCCGGGCGGTGAGGGACGCGCCAATTTCAGGGATGTAGCTGGGGGCAATAAAGTTGAGCATGGTGGAATGTGCGATATGGGCTATCCAGATCAGCTTTGCTTCTTTCTCGTTGAGTTCCGATGATGTAACCGGGCTGGCGGATCTGATCAGGGAAAACAGTCCAATCGTGTCGTGTTTTCCTCGGGACGGCGTACACCAGCCATGGACAAGTTTATAATGTTTGGCGTCTTCCCAGAAATGAAGATGCTCCTTGAATGTATCGGCAGACCAACACAGTGGCTGGTTTTCTGTTAACCCATGCTTTACAGTTTGGTCGATGCTGAAGTAGTTATTGTCTTTATAGGTGTTCTCCCAAGAGGGGGAGTAATTGGATGATAGATGAAATTGCGGACTGGAGATGGGCAATGGAAAGCGAATGCCGAGGGAGTATTGATCGAATTCAAAAGAGCGAGTGACAAATTCAAGCAGCGTAAGCAATTCTTCCTTGGATGTTACATTCATGAACAGAGATAGGTAATGCTCGCGCCAATCAGACATGTGTACTTACCAATGTTGAAGGGTGTAAGGGATGTGCCTGGGTCCAAAGTGTTGGGTTGTTGATGTTGTGATGTGCAAGGAAATCCATTTCAAATAATAAAAACTAATAACTAATCAGGGTGATGTAAATGCAATCCTTAGCCCCCGATCAGCTGGTACGTCTGTCTTATGCGGAGTTAAGCGGCTTGTCGTTTCAGCCTTCTCTCGCCTGGGTCGACACTAGCCTGACTGTCGAACTAAAAGAACTCGGACTGCCTGTTGCATATGCTGGATACAGTGAATGGGAGTGCCAGGGTTTCGTACCAAAATTGAGCATCGGTTGGTCTTGGTTTAAAGAAACTTTTTCTGGAAAGGCTCTTATAGCACCGGGCGGCATCAGTTGCAACATTATGTTACGTTCGCCCCGTGGGTATGATCTCGGGGCCGACATTACACAACAACTGCTTCTTATCTGGCTATCCAGGCAGCGTTTGAAATCGAAGCTGCCTGAGAGCTTAAAGTGTGGGTGCAACCCTGAGTTTTAGTGGTGCAACCATTGTCGTTAATGGTGCAACCTGATGTATTGATGGTGTTACAAATGTCGTAAAGAGGAAGCGCCGTTAATCACTGAGGTGGCAGTGGGGGTGCCGGTCTCCTTATTTTCGATTAAGACACAATTCTTTCTATATATAAGCTACCCCTGTCACTGTCACATCCCAAATTGACTCTCCAGTCAAACTCGCAAATGCCGGTTTTTCATGACAGCATCAATGTTATTCAGTGTCACCCCGGCTAAAGCTGGGGGCGCTTCGAATGGAATGCTGTCCCCCGGTGCGAGCCGACCATCCATCTCCGTTGGCTTTTCGTCAGTGACTCCACCAGTCGTCCGTAGGCTCGGGCCGGCGCATGGGATTTTGCTTCAGTGCGTGCACGCCTGGGCGTCGAAGGTGGCGTTATAGAGGCTGCCCTTTTGGGCAGCTGTTTTGTTCCGCAATCATGACTTCTAATCCAGGGAACTGGATTGGAAGCTGGTGTGGAATGTTAAATATAATAAATGGAACAGCGCAGCAACTTTCCTCTGAGCTTATTGCGGGGCTCGGACTCTTTCGCTACAAAATCTTTGTGGAAAAAATGGGCTGGCCTCTAAAGTGTGAGGTGGGCCTGGAGTCTGACGAGTTTGACCGCGACGACACCTACTATGTTATTGCTCGGGATAAAGCAGGGCATGTTTGCGGTTGTGCAAGGATGCTGACGACGAGCAATAACTATCTTCTTGAACAGATATTTCCAGGTCTGATGGGCGATATACCGCTGCCAAAGTCAAACGACATCTGGGAGTTGTCTCGTTTTGCCGTGAACTCGGAAGGTGCTGATGCTTCTACCTCAGGTCATTGGCTGGATACGTGTCGGTTAATGAAACAAGTGGTGTTAGTGGCCAAAAGACATAACGTTAAAAGGCTCATCGCTTTTTCTGCTGTCGGTAACGAACGACTGCTCAGAAGAATGGGGGCAGACGTGCATCGTGTGTCCTGCGCTCAGCTGATTGATGGTAAGCCGGTACTTGCATTCTGGATCGAGATTAACGAGCAAACAATAAGTGCCTTGTCTGCTTATTAAACTGGACGCTGGGTGACGATAAAAAACTGAGATTAAAGGATTAGCTATGATTATCTATCTGATAGGCGTCGCGCTGGCGGTGCTGGTTCTGGAACATATTATTCCAGGGTGGAAGCTACCCAAAGTCAGTACCTGGTTTTTTAGATCCATGACCCTCAACATTATTCAGATCGCGGTGGCGTTGCTGGCCGGGGTGTCATGGAACAAGTGGATGCAAGGTCACAGCCTGTTTCATCTATCTGCAAGCTATAGTCCTCTCGTTGCGGGTTTCATCGCGTATTTTGTCAATACCTTCGTCACTTACTGGTGGCATCGCTTTCGCCACGCCAATAACACCTTGTGGCGCCTGTTTCACCAGATTCATCATGCCCCGCAACGGATTGAAGTCTTCACCTCGTTCTATAAGCATCCCACGGAAATGGTCTTCAACTCGATGTTGGGCAGTGCGGTGGCCTACGTGTTGCTGGGCATCAGTGTGGAGGCGGGTGCCTTCTACGTGATGTTCGCGGCACTGGGCGAGATGTTCTATCACGCCAATATCAGAACCCCGCACTTCCTGGGCTACTTGTTCCAGCGTCCAGAGATGCACAGGGTTCATCACCAACGTGATCGTCATGAGTGCAATTACAGTGACTTCCCGATCTGGGACATGCTGTTCGGGACTTTTGAAAATCCCAAGGAAAATTTCGCACCTCAAGGCTTTTCCGAGAACAAAGAAAATCGCTTTGTCGACATGCTGTTGTTTAAAGACGTTCATGAAACACCAGCGGGAATGAAAATGCCTGAGATCATGAAGGAAGAGTCACTAGTCAAACGCGGGTGAGTAATATGTTTTTGAATATTGATTCACGCTTGAGTCGTGACCTGTTGAAATGCATAAATTCCGGTATTCCTCACGATGCGTTAAATGTGCCTAAGGATCCGGAGTTTCTCTCGGGGAGAATTGAAAATCTGCGCAGTCAGTACGTTGCTTTACGCAGGTCTTTCGGAAACAAGACGCTCCCGGTGAGTAACTATCTGTTTTACATGATGCTCAAGGACAAGTATTCAGAGTTTGAGTTTGAACTGCTGAATGCCAAGGGACGGGTGCTTACCAATATCCATGTGTTCAAGTCTAAAGGACGCATACCTTCGATAGCGTCGTTGCTCTTGTCGGATAACCACGTTGCGAAGTCCGCTGTCGAGCTGAAGTATACAGATGTGGAGCACATTGAATTGTACGGATCAGCCCTGTCGCAACTGTTGACCGCTGGTGGTCTGATGCCCCCGACGCAGGTAGCGATGGGGGGCGTTGTAGCGCAGATCAACCGCAGTAAGTCACTTGATCGGCCGTTGACCATTGTCAGTGCGATATGCCCGGATTATTCCTATGACATGGACGCTGAAGGCGCGCCCCGGTACACCTTTACCCACGTTGGCGAGCAACCAGGGCTGGCGGGAGCAAAGTTAATCAAAGCGGACGACGCCTTGAGCGACTTTTCGCGCGCTGTGGGTGTTCCCCTGGAGCATAAGCTGTTCGGTGGCGAGTTCGAATACATATCGTTTAACAAGAACGCCAGTTCGGTAAGCGCGCGTGATGAGTTTCTCGGCAAAGTCAATCAGCAATTGCTGACTATTGGCGATAAATTAACAGCGCCTGCGGCCGTTGGCTCTTTCTTTGAACTGTGTGGCGATGAACAGACTTGGCACGAGCGCCATCAAGCTATTCTGGAACGACTCCGTGCAGGGGATTATGGCCAGACGGGTTTAAACTACGAACAGATGAAGGAAATATTCGAGTCCAGACGGCCGCTGTATTCCAAGTGGTTTGTGGCCCAGAGTGATGAAACGATCTGGAACAACTTTCTCTCGCAGGCCGCTGAGTATGCCCTCATGGGAGGCATATTTCTTGACGTGTATAAAGAGTTTGTGGTCTTGGCCGTTGACCATTACAAGATGGAACCTTTCTATTCTTTCTTTGGTTCGGTCGCTGTTTTGTATGTGAAAACGGATTATCTATAGGCGAAGTAGGGAGGCTGCCAATATGAAAGAGGAACTCTTTGCCACACGCTACACGAAATATGGGCATGGCATTGATGTCAGGGCGACCTATGAGCGCTTGCCGCTTCAGGGGTTCTGGACATGGGTGACGGGCAAGTCCGGTAATAAGAACGCACCGAAAAGCGCTAAAGATACGCTCTTGAAACCGTGGCAGTTGTTTCTTCAGATCAGCTGGGGTTATGCAGTTTTCGTGGCGGCGGTTCTGCTCGGCAATAAGCTGCTGGAGTCGGATCTTCACTGGGGTATCAAGCTGGCGCTGTCGATTCCGATGATTTGCATGGTGGTCAACCGGCAGCGGGGTTTGCTGCACACGTTCCACTACACCATTCACGGTGCCGGCATCGCTAATAAGCGGTTGGCAAAGTTTGTTTGCAAGTGGGTGTTATCGATGCCCATTCTGCACACGCCGTGGAATAACTACATGAAGTTGCACGTGGGTGAGCACCACAGCGTCAATACATTTTGCACCGATAAAGATGTCGATCTTCAGTTCATGACCAGCCATGGCTTCTACAAAGGCATGAGTGAGACTGAATTTTGGACAAAACTGGTGGTGGCGCCGTTTCACCCAATGCGTATTTATGAGCATATAAAGTTCCGGCTCGAAGTTAACTTTGTCAAAACGGACAAGCACGAAAAAAACAGTCGGGCGATCTATTGGTTACTGTTGCTGACTGGGGTTTACCTGTCCGGCTATATGACGCCTTTTGTCGTGTTCTATCTGCTGCCGATTTTGCTTGTTACGCAGTTTTCGTCTTGGATACAACACGTTACCGAGCATTTGTGGTTTTCGGAAAATACCAAGGGTTTGCCCAAGTATATTTTCTACGGCTCACTCAGCTGGGGGCGTTTTTTTGGTCGCCCTTACCCTTTGAATTACACCGGTTGGGCGTTTGCCTGGCGTGTAGTGAAGTGGGGTTTGGCAGTCGTATTCATTGATATTCCGTTGCGTGTTTTTTCCTTTATGCAAGATTTGCCGAGCCATGATTTTCATCACCGCAACCCGGGTGTGAACTTCTGGAGCATCGCCCCGGAAAGGGCGGCCAATGAAGCATTGGTATCGCGGTTTGGCCCGATGACCGAAACCTGGAGCATGACCGAGAGCTTCCTTATCTTGCGAGACCACTTGTGTCGGGATGAAAGTGATCCGTTCGATCTCATCACTTGGTACAACACGAGCAAACAGCACCTTGAGATAAAAGCGACGCGTGAAGCGTCAGCAGTAGAAGTCGAAGTTTAATGAACGATTTTGAACGAGGGAACGTGAAATGAATGTTGTTGAAGTCGCGAAGAAAGAATTGGCAGTGAACGGTTCGTTTTACTCCAGCGCTACCGAGTTTCTGTACAGTCAGAATGACTGGGATGAGATCAATACCATCCTGGCAAGTAAGGCGTTGCCGTGGGAGCAAGTCTTCATCGGTGATGCTGACGAACTCAACGATCTTGCAGTCGCCCGTTTCATGACCGACGTCGAAAGACCGATGCGCGTTAACCAGCCACTCGCGGATCAGATGATTTCGGTGGTTTGCAATCAGAAACTGCTGGGTTTTGTTTCCAATCTGTTGGGGGGGGAAGAGTTCTACATTCGCCGTATGCAGGTTAACAAGATGAAAGACGGATCTTTCATTGGCAAACATTTGGATGTCGACAGTAATCCGGATTATTTGTATTCGATCGTACTGCAGTTGGGTAAAGGTTTTTCCGGTGGCGAATTTTTGATTTTCAATGACCAGGGCGAGCAGGTGAATCTCATTCGGCCCGAGCTGCAATCCATCGTAATCACCGACTGCTCCTTTCCTCATCAGGTTGAAGCCGTGACTGAGGGTGAACGAGTATCGCTGGTGTTCTTCGTGAGCAAGTACGCAGAAAAAAATCGTCGGGTGGCGTGAGTGCTCTGGGTCAGGACGTAGATGTCATGAAAGCAACAATTAAAATAATAGTGTTTGGTATTTTCGGCGTGCTCGGTATCGCAGTTGTCGGTGTGATGTATGTGCTGCACAACATTACACTGTCCAATGTGTTCGAGACCGGTATCATAAAAGTCGCGGACGGCATTTCTGATAAAGGCAGTATTGCCTGGGATGCCAACGCCGTTCCGCACATCAAGGCTGCAAATGATCGGGATGCGTATTTTTTGCTGGGGTATAGCCATGCCCGGGATCGGTTGTGGCAGATGCAGTTCAGCAAAAACTACGCGAACGGCACCCTGTCGGAGACATTTGGCCCCAAGACACTGGACATGGACAAATTTTCCAGGACGTTGGGGTTCAAGAAAACCGCAGACTCGATATTTCAGCAGCTGAAACCGCAAACCCAGGACGTACTGAAGAGCTACAGCGACGGTGTGAACTTTTTCATCGACAAGTTCGCAGATCGCTTGCCCGTCGAGTTTTCATTGACTCGTTCCGCACCGCTCAAACGGTGGGAGCCTTCCGATTCAGTCGCGCTGCATTTGTTGTTTTCATGGACGTTAAGCTCCAACCTGGGCATGCAATTGCAACGACTGTCGCTGTCCAAAAACTTGACCGTCTCACAGATTAACGAGGTGTTTGCGCCTTACCCGGGAAGTGCGCCGGTCAAAACCAGGGACTATGCCGCGCTGTACAACAACCTGGACGTGTCCGGCACCGGTTTGGCGCTGCTGGATAAACTGCCGCCCTCGAATGTCGAGGGCGTAGGGTCGAACAACTGGGTGATTGCCGGCGACCATACGGTTACGGGTAAACCGATACTGGCCAACGATCCGCACTTGAAATTGACCAATCCGGCGCTGTTTTATCTTGCTTCTATCGAGACGCCCGAGTCGTCGCTCGTGGGGGCAACTTATGCCGGTGCGCCACTTTTTGTGATCGGACACAACAAGAAGATCGCGTGGGGCTACACCAATACCGGGTCGTCCGTTCAGGATGCGTACCTAGAGAAACTGAACCCTTCGGATAACAACCTCTATCTTGCCTCCGATTCGACCTACAAGCCGTTTCGGGTGGTGCAGGAGAAGATTGATGTCAAAGGTGAGGCGTCTGTCACGTTACCGGTCCGGTATACGAATCACGGCCCGGTAATCAGTGATATCTACCAGGCGGCGCAACAGGCCATCAACGGTAAAAAATCCGTGGTCATTGCGCTGGCCTGGACCGGCCTGGAGACCAATGACAAAACCTTCGACAGCATTCTGGGCATCAACCGTTCAGAGAACTGGCCGCAATTTTTGCAGGCCTCCGCCGAGTTTGGCGTGCCTCCGCAAAACATGGTTTATGGGGATACGGCAGGCAACATTGGCTATGTTTCCGCGGGCCGGGTGCCGGTAAAAGCGAATGATAACGACCTCTTGGGTCAAGCTCCCGCACCTGGCTGGGAAGCTAAGTATGACTGGACAGGGTATGTGCCCCAGTCGGCGAAGCCCACGCAGTTCAACCCTGCCAGTGGTTACATTGCCACCGCTAACAACCGCATTGTTCCCGATAATTACCCGTTCAACTTCGGCCATGACTGGGTTTTGCCTTATCGCTACGAGCGCATCATGGATCTTTTGAAGGGGCGTGCGCCTCATACCCTGCAAACGTCCGCCGACATCCAGCTTGATCGTTACTCGTCGTCCATGGCCGATCTGTTACCCAAAATGATTGCGCTGGTCGAAGGGCTGCCTTCAACGCCTGCGCAGTTGAGCATCCTCAAGGCCTGGCGGTTTGACTCGGATCCCGAGTCGGCGGCGCCATTGATTGCAGCATACTGGGTGAAGAACTTCACGCAGGAATTGCTGGAGCAGAAAATTGGCAAAGAGCTTTTGGCGGCGGGCTGGAATCAGCGTAACTACGATGCTTTTCTCAACCTTGTGTTAAGCAAAAAAGCCGATCAGGTCTTTTGGTGTGGGGGCGCTGACAATTGTCAGCGAGCGCTGGAAAGGTCATTAAACCTGTCGCTGCAGCAAATCAAGGACAAGTATGGCGCTGACGTCAGTGATTGGAATTGGGGTCGCGCGCATACCGCAGTTGCCGAACATGTGCCCTTGCACAAGAGTCCCATGGCCTGGTTCTTTGATAACCGCAATACCATGGGCGGGGACAACTTTACGGTGAATGTCGGGCGTTACAATTACAGTGATCCGGCCAACCCGTTCAACACCAATATTGCGGCCACGTTCAGGATGGTGGCGGATCTGTCGAACCTTGATAATTCAAGTTACATACTGTCCTCCTCTAATACGGGCATAAAGTTTAACGGCTATGTGGACATGAACAGGCTCTGGGGACGGGGGGACTACATAAAAATCCCTGTGTCAGGACATATGCCTGAAAGCCATGCGCTCAGATTTTATCCAAACAACAAATTTTGAATTAAGGTGGCGTATGAACAGTCAGGAAAATAGCGCGGGTTGGGATCTGGATTACTCGGCTGTCGGCCGTAGTTTTCCGGAAAGTTTCAAGGCCAAGATCGTCGCGGATTTGCAGCAAGGAATGCCTGAATACGACGTCAATCAATACTTTGGTAATCAGCCAGGCATTTTCGAGATATACGAGCATCTGGCGCTGGCCATCGATTCGAACACCGAAAAGGTGGTGGGGATCATTGGGGCAAAAAGCCTTCCTTTTGGTTCTTCTTCGTTCCTGTATCTCTGGACGGCGATGATCGCGGATGAATACCGAGGGTCGGCGCTTTTTAAAAAGCTTAATCAGTTCTTTTTGAAAAATGTCATTCAAGCGATCGGCATGCCGAAGCTGATCGTTGCCAAGACCTATAACCCGGTTGTCTACAATATGTTCAGGGTCATGTCTTCGCGGGTTCCATCGGCACGTTTCTACCCGGATTTGCGCGTCGATGTGCAGAGTGCCGACATGGCGGCGCTGGCGGTTGAAATTGTTCACTCCTTGTCCAAGGACCTGGTGCTGGATGTGAATACCGGTGTCATTCCTGGAGGCCAGAGTTCTGTCGCGCCTAACTTCTTTCCGAAGATGGACATGTCCAGTGATGAAGTGACTAACGCGCACTTTATCAAGCACGTCACCTATTCGGATCAGATCTTGTGCGTGGTGATGCTGCAGCCTGATTCGGAGTGGTTTGTTAAAGAAAAGATCATCCGATAGTTTATGTGAGTGAATAAGACGTCTGTTCTTCTCTCGGCGCTGCCGGCGGCCATTTTGTATGGTTTGCTGGCAGCGGTATCCAATAGTGCTCACAGCATGAAAGTGATGGGGCTGGCGGCAATCACTCAAGGCCTCATCAGTTATATTTCAACGCTCATTGCGTTGTCAGTCATGTTTAAGCTGGCGCAAATGTTGGCTGGATGGCATGCGCTGGCTCGACGTGCGGTCGTGCCATTGACCGTGGTGAGTCTGTTTTCTGCTTTGTCGGCGGCTGTTCATATAGGGGCAGGCACGCCCAATGTGTTGTTGACGATCGCCCCCTCATTTTTGATCGGTTGGGGGTATTTCACGACGGTCTATTGGCTCAAGGATTCAAATCGGTCCTTTCGAACACCTGGCCGCAGTTCGTGAGCGCCGATACTCAAACCTGAACATTGATGAGCGCTCACCGTCGGCGCGGGTCAAGCCGCGCAAGTGAGCTGAAGAAATTCAGGATATGAAATACAAACTCTGTGGCGAGTCGTACTAAGGCGCAGCCGGCAACAAGAACCGCGCAATCACCGGCAAATGATCGGAGATGCGCAAGGTGTCGTCCTGCCTTACCTGGGCTTCGACTCGTTTGAGGCGCGGGCTGTAGAACAGGTAGTCGACGGTGCGGTCGGGGCCGTTGAGGCCGGGGTCGTTCGGGTAGTGGGTCAGCCAGTGTGCGCGATCGATACCGCTGGCCTCGTTGTTGGTGGGGATCATCGGGTATTTGTCCCACAGCTGGTGCAAGGGGCTGTCGGCGGAGTAGGGCGTGCGCTGCTCGGATGGCAGGCGCCGGTACTGGCCCAGGGGCAGCAGGTTGAAGTCGCCGCCGATCAGCCAGGGCGTGCCTGCGGATTCGAATTTATCCAGTGCCTTGGTTACGGTGGTGATTTGTCTGGGCAGGGTTTCGTCCGGCTCGGTGGCCCGTTCCAGATGCGTGTTGAGCACCGCCAGCTGGCCGCCATCGCTCAGCGCTAGATAACTCACCAACAGGGCATTTTTCGGCTGGAACTGACGGCTGATGAAGTTGGTGTCGGCCACCGGCAGTTGCACCCGTTCGGCACGGTCGATGCGGTAGCGACTCAGGGTCGCCAGTTGCCGGCCGACACTGCCGAAGATGTGCGGGTCGGGGATGAAGTCGGCCTTCCAGTCGAAGGCGCTGGTGCCGCACGGATAGAGGTCGGCCAGCCGTTCCTGCAACAGCTTGAGCTGGTCCTGGTAATCGCTGGCCTTGGCGCCCTTGTCCAGCTCCTGGAGCAACACGATGTCCGGTTGCTCGTCGCGGATGACCCGGGCCACTTCGTCGAGGCTGAAGGCCATGTCTTCCAGGGTCGGGCGTTCATCGTCGCCCTGGGCCAGGTCGTTCCAGAACACGTAGCGCTTGCCGGCGAGGAACTGCACGTTCCAGGTCATCACCTTCAAGGCCTGGCCGGGCACCAGGGGAGCTGCGTTGGCGGTGCAACTGACCGGCAGGGTTTCCCGGGGCTGTGGCCGCCAGGTCAGGGCGTAGATCGACAGGGCGGCCAGGCTGAGGATCAACAGCAGGCCCAGAAAGGTGTGGCGCAGTAGACGGGTCATGGCTCAGGTTTTTCTGCAATCAACATGAACATTCGGAACAGCACGACAGTGGTGAACAATTGCAGAAAACTGTGGATGCTGTCGATCAGCAAGCTGACCAAAGGATTTTGCGGCGGCGGATACACCGAGACGCTGGCGCCCTTGAGCAGCCACAGCGGGACCATAACAGCCAGGATGCACAGCAGGATTCGCCAGAAATGGCCTCGACTCAGGCGCGCGCTTTCCTTCATGGCGGCCAGTGGCGCCAAGCCCTTCAATACCAGCAGGTACTCACCGAAAGCCAGGACGACCATCAGCCATAGCCCTGGCAGGAAATACAACGAGATGCCGATCAGGATCAGCAGAGTATTGAGCGCGGTCAGCAAGGCGAAGCGTGGCCACTGGAGGAGCGCGGCGGCGAGCAAATCGCGGGCGCGGGGGGCTTCGCCACGACTGCGGGCATCGAGAAACAGAATCAAAGCCGCGGTGTACAGCGGGTACACCAATAGCCCGACGATCACGCTGTAGCCGGAAAAGCCGTCGGCCCCGACGGCGCTGTCCACTCCCTGCTGCAGCACCGCTTCGAGTATCACCAGCGGCAAGCACAACTGGGCGATCCGGCCCAGATGGCGCTTGAAAAAATACAAAGAGTCACGCAGTACTTCTAACGGATTCATGGGTCGGTATCGCAGTTCGAAAAAGCGGTCCGACACTTTACCCATCAGGTGACCGCAGAAACAAACGTAAACATCAGGTAAAGACCATTGAAAGCTTTTCGACGAGCCCCATTACTGATGGGCACCGGTCTTCGGGATCGGAATGGTTTCTACCCGGCAATCTAATGAGGTCGCCATGAACAGCGAAGAACAAACCCTGATCGATGGACTGTTTTCACGGCTGCAACAGGCCGAAAAGGATTCAGCCCCGCGCGACGCCCAGGCCGAGGCGCGGATCAAGGAACACCTGGCCAGCCAGCCAGCGGCGGGCTATTTCATGGCCCAGGCGATTCTGGTGCAGGAGGCCGCGATCAAGCGCCTCGATGAGCAGAGCAAGCAACTCACCCAGCAAGTCGAGCAATTGCAGGCCGAGCTGCAACAGGCCCGCAAACAGACGTCGGCGCCCAGCGGCGGCGGAAGTTTCCTCTCGAGTATTTTCGGTGGCAGCCCGCGGGATTCACGCCCGGCGAGCGCGCCGGCCGCAAGCGGTGGTGGCTGGCGCGAACCGGCACAGCCGTCCTTCAATGCCCAGCCCCAACAGGGCTTCGGCGCGCCGCCCGGCAATTATGGCGCACCGCAGCAGCAGGCCCCGGCAGCGGGCAGCTTCCTGGGTGGCGCCCTGAAAACCGCGGCGGGCGTGGCCGGCGGCGTGATGCTGGCCCAAGGCATCAGCAGCCTGTTTCACAGCAACCAGCAACCGCAGGAAGTCGTCGAGGTCATCAAGGAAGAGCCGGCCCAACCGGTCAACGACACCGCCAACAACAGCGACAACGGCTGGGGCGATGACCAGCGCGTGGCCGATAATGACGCCTACAGCAACGACCCGGGCGGCTTCAGCGACGCGGACTACAGCGACGACTCATCTTCCTTCGGCGACGACGACTCCTTCGTCTGACCTGCCATTCGTCCGGGGCGCTCTGGCGCCTCGGGCCGATTATTCGCGGAACAATCCTTCGGGCTGGCATACTGGGCGACTTTTCGGCCCAGGTGGTCTGCGTGCATGTGCATCCAAGAGGAAACGCGGTGAAAAAAATTGCAGTGTTCGCCGATGTGCAGAACCTCTACTACACCGTGCGCCAGGCCTACGGTTGCCATTTCAACTACGCCGCGCTGTGGGCCGATGTCAGCAAACAGGGGCAGATCGTCGAGGCCTACGCCTACGCGATCGATCGCGGTGACAGCAAGCAGCAGCAATTCCAGCAGATCCTGCGCAACCTGGGCTTCATCGTGAAGCTCAAGCCCTACATCCAGCGCAGCGACGGCTCGGCCAAGGGCGACTGGGACGTGGGCATCACGCTGGACATCATGGACGCTGCCGACCACGTCGATGAGGTGGTGCTGGCCTCCGGCGACGGCGATTTCGACATGTTGCTCGAGCGCATTATCCAAAAGCACGGCGTGCAAGCCGTGGCCTATGGCGTGCCGGGGTTGACCGCCAACTCGCTGATCCGCGCCGCCAGCCGCTACGTGCCCATCGAAGGTGCGTTGCTGCTCAAGAATTGATTTTCACGGAGTTCAAAAGGTTTGGAACGCATCGCAGTCATCGACTTTGAAACCACCGGGATCACCCCGAGCAGCAGTTGCCGGGCCACTGAAATCGCGGTGGTGATACTCGAGCAAGGCCGGATCGTCGACCGCTACCAGAGCCTGATGAATGCCGGTGTACGGGTGCCAGCCTTCATCGAACAACTGACCGGCATCAGCAACGCGATGTTGCGCAGCGCCCCGTCGGCGGAAAAAGTGATGAACGAGGTCAACGAGTTCGTCGGCATCACGCCCCTGCTGGCCCATAACGCCGCGTTCGACCAGAAGTTCTGGGATTTCGAACTGGGGCGAATCAAGCGTACTCGCTTGCAGAATTTTGCCTGTTCACTGTTGCTGGCCCGGCGCCTGATGCCGGCTGCACCGAACCACAAGCTCGGCACGCTCAACACGTTCGCCGGCTTGCCCCACACCGGCCAGGCTCACCGGGCCATGGCCGACGCCGAAATGGCCGCCAACCTCACCGCACACCTGGCTTCGGAACTGCGGCAAAAGCATGGGCTGCGGGAGTTGTCCCATGATCTGCTGTGCAGTTTGCAGAAGGTGCCGGCGGCGAAGATCAATGAGCACCTCAAGCGGCATCGCGGGTTCTGAATGCACCGAAAAGCAAAAACTGTGGGAGCGAGCCTGCTCGCGATTGCGGTGTGTCAGTCGACATTGATGTTGGCTGGTCCAACGCTATCGCGAGCAGGCTCGCTCCCACAGTTTTGATTTGTGTTGGGTCGACTATTTACCGTTGCCTTCCAACTGCCCCAACGGCACGCGCTTTTCAATGGCGCTGGACAGCACGATCGAGGTCTTGCTGAAGCCGAACTTGGCGATGCGGTTGATCAATTCTTCCAGCTCGGGCATCGAACCCACTGCCGCTTGCATGATCACGCACGGGTCGCCGGTGACCCGGTGGCATTCGGTCAGTTGTGGGATCTTGCACAGTTCGTCGTAGGTCTTCTGGTTGCCGTGCTGGTTCATGCGCAATTCGATGACGCACTGCACCGGCAGACCGATCTTCGCCATGTCGACTTTGGCTTGATAACCGGTGATGACACCGCTGGTTTCCAGTTTGCTGACTCGCTCGGCCACGGCGGGGGCTGACAGGTTCACTTTGCGGGCCAGTTCAGCGTAGGACGCACGACCGTTGTCCAACAAAGCGCTGAGCAGCATGCGGTCGTATTTATCCACGGTTTGGCTTCCTGTTGGCGTGACTTTCGAAAACGCGATTTATAGCGCTGATCTCCATGTTTTGAAAAGTGTATGGCTTTGATAAACAGGTTTTGTAACTTATTTTCCGTCTGTCGCCTTTCTAGAATAAAGCCTCTCATTGTCCTGACTTCGAGCTGAACATGCCTGGCCTACGCCGTTTCCCCCTGCCATTGATCGCTGCTTTTTTTGCCTTGTACGTCATCTGGGGTTCGACCTACCTGGTGATTCGTATCGGTGTGGAGCATTGGCCGCCGCTGTTGCTGGCCGGGATTCGTTTTGTGCTGGCCGGTTCGTTGATGTACGGCTTCCTGCGCTGGCGTGGGGCTCCGGCCCCGACCTGGGCGCAATGGAAGGCCGGGGCCATCATTGGCGTGCTGTTGCTCAGTTTTGGTAACGGCGCGGTCAGTGTGGCCGAGCACACGGGCGTGGCGTCCGGGGTCGCGGCCCTGGCGGTGGCGACAGTGCCTTTGTTTACCTTGCTCTGTGGATATTTCTGGGGCGCGCGTAATACCCGTCTGGAATGGGCGGGGATTGTGCTGGGGTTGATCGGCATCGCCATGCTCAACCTCGGTTCCAACCTGCAGTCCAGCCCGTTGGGGGCGACCTTGCTGGTGTTCGCGGCGGCGTCCTGGGCCTTCGGTTCGGTGCTGAGCAAACATGTGCAGTTGCCAACCGGGGCGATGGCCAGTGCCGTGGAAATGCTGGTGGGCGGTGTGGTGCTGTTGATCGGCAGCGTGGCCAGCGGCGAACACCTGGACAGCATGCCGCCGCTGGAAGGTTGGCTTGCCTTGGCTTACCTGACCTGCTTCGGTTCGATCGTTGCCTTCAATGCCTACATGTACCTGCTCAAGCATGTGCGCCCGGCGGCGGCCACCAGTTATGCCTACGTCAACCCAGCCGTGGCAGTGTTGCTGGGAATCGTGTTCGCGGGTGAAACCATTGGCGCTGAAGAAAGTGTGGCGATGCTGGTGATCATCAGCGCCGTGGTGTTGATCGGATTGCCGCAGTGGCGCAAACCCAAGCCTGCGCCGGCCGCCGCCTGATTTAGGGTAAACTGCCGCGCATTGCACACCTTGCGCTGATTTTTCCTACGGTACTTCCATGACTTTCGCCACCCTTGGCCTGATCGAACCCTTGCTGCGCGCCCTCGAGACGCTCGGCTACCAGACCCCGACCCCGGTTCAGGCCCAGGCCATGCCGGCGGTGCTCGCCGGTCGCGACCTGATGGCCGCCGCCCAGACCGGTACCGGCAAGACCGCCGGTTTCGCGGTGCCGCTGTTGCAGTTGCTGACCACTGAAGGGCCGAAGGTCGCGGCCAACTCGGTGCGGGCGCTGATCCTGGTGCCGACCCGTGAGCTGGCTGAGCAGGTCCATGAAAGCGTGCGCCAGTATGCGCAAAACCTGCCGCTGAGCACCTACGCCGTGTACGGCGGCGTCAGCATCAACCCGCAGATGATGAAATTGCGCAAAGGCGTCGACCTGTTGGTCGCCACGCCGGGGCGTCTGCTCGATTTGTTCCGCCAGAACGCGCTGAAGTTCAACCAGTTGCAGACCCTGGTGCTGGACGAAGCCGATCGCATGCTCGACCTGGGCTTCTCCGAGGAGCTGGCGAACATCTACAAGGCCCTGCCGAAGAAGCGCCAGACCCTGCTGTTCTCGGCGACCTTCTCCGACGCGATCCGCCTGCTGGCCGGGCAGATGCTCAACGATCCGCTGAGCATTGAAGTGAGCCCGCGCAACGTCGCCGCCAACACCGTCAAGCAATGGGTGGTGACGGTGGACAAGAAGCGCAAGCCGGAATTGTTCGTGCACCTGATGCGCAAGAACAAGTGGAAGCAGGTGCTGGTCTTTGCCAAGACCCGCAACGGTGTCGATGCGCTGGTGGAAAAACTCCAGGGCCTGGGCATCAACGCCGACGGCATCCACGGTGACAAGCCCCAGGCCACCCGCCAGCGCGCGCTGGACCGCTTCAAGGCCAGCGAAGTGCAGATCCTGGTGGCGACCGACGTCGCCGCCCGTGGCTTGGATATCGAGGACTTGCCGTTGGTGGTGAACTTCGACCTGCCGATCGTCGCCGAGGACTACATCCACCGCATCGGCCGTACCGGTCGGGCGGGCTCGACCGGGGAAGCGATTTCCCTGGTCTGCGCCGACGAAGTGAACCTGCTGTCGGCCATCGAGATGTTGACGCGCCAGACGCTGACTCGCCAGATGGAACAGGACTTCGAGCCTGAGCATCGGGTACCGGACACCGATGCCAGCGGCCAGGTGATCAAGAAACCGAAAAAGCCGAAGAAACCGAAAACCTCCGGTGGCGGCGGCAAGCGCAACCTGGGCAAGTGGGTGGACAGCGGCGATGCCTCGCCTGTGGAACCTTCGGTCAAGCCTGTGCGCAAAGTGCCGGTGTTCAACACTGGGCCGCGTAAGAAAAAACCCTGATATTAGGGCATTAATGATCGTTCCCACGCTCTGCGTGGGAATGCCGCCCGGGACGCTCTGCGTCCCAAAAGTCGAACGCGGAGCGTCCGCAGAGGCGTTCCCACGCAGAGCATGGGAACGATCACTGCTTCAAGAATTCCAGAATTCCTAAGCCCGCCGCGCGACCGCTGGCAAAGCACGCCGTAAGCAGGTAGCCGCCGGTCGGTGCTTCCCAGTCGAGCATTTCTCCTGCGCAGAAAACGCCGGGCAATTGCTTGAGCATCAGGCGTTCATCCAGGGCCTCGAAGGTCACGCCACCAGCGCTGCTGATAGCTTCGTCCAAAGGGCGGGTCTTCACCAGGGTGACTGGCAGGGCCTTGATCACCTGGGCCAGCCGCGCCGGGTCAGTGAAACATTCGGCCGGCGTGAGCTCGCGCAACATCGCCGCCTTGACGCCGTCGATCCCCAGCTGGCTGTGCAAGTGCTTGGCCATCGAGCGAGAGCCGCGTGGCTTGCTCAGGGCTTGCTGGATCTTATCCACAGGCCGGCCCGGCAGCAGGTCCAGATGGATCGTCGCGCTGCCGTGTTGGTTGATGGCTTCGCGAACCGGCGCCGACAGGGCGTAGACCAGGCTGCCTTCGAGGCCTGTGGCGGTGATCACGCATTCACCGAGGCGCGGTACATCGTCGTTCAAGCCCATGGCGATATTTTTCAGCGGGGCGCCAGCGAATTTGCTGATCATCAGGTCGCTCCAGGCCTCTACCTCGAACCCGCAGTTGCTCGGTTGCAATGGCGCCAGGGGCACGCCGCGTTGTTCCAGCGCCAGCATCCAGGCGCCGTCGGAGCCCAGGCGCGACCAACTGCCGCCGCCCAGCGCCAGCAGGGTCGCGTCGGGGCGTAGCGTTTTCTCACCTTCCGGACTCGTAATGCGCAAGCTGCCATCAGGGTTCCAACCGAGCCAGCGGTGGCGCGTGTGGATCGCCACGCCGGCATCGCGCAGGCGCTTGAGCCAGGCGCGCAGCAGCGGGGCGGCTTTCATGTCGGTGGGAAATACCCGCCCGGAACTGCCGACAAAGGTGTCGATACCCAGGCCATGAATCCATTCGCACAGTTCGTTTGCGCCAAATGCCCGCAGCAGCGGGGCGATATTCGCCGCGCGTTCGGCATAGCGGGACAGGAAGGCCGGGAAGGCTTCGGAGTGGGTGATGTTCATGCCGCCCACGCCGGCCAGCAGGAATTTGCGGCCCACCGATGGCATGCCGTCGTACAGGTCGACCTGAAGGCCCGCCTGGCTCAACACCTCGGCCGCCATCAGGCCGGCGGGGCCGCCGCCGATGATGGCGACGTTTGGAGTGGAAGGCTTGGAAGCTTGAGTCATGGCGAGCGATGTCTGGCGGATCAGGGCGGGCATTCTATCAGCTCGGTCCACTGGCCGAGGGGCATGGCGTGTGTGTCTACAACTTGAAAGTGTCGACCACACTCCTGAGGCGTCCGACTTCAAAATCCAGTTCCCCACACGCCTTGAGGGTCGAGCACAAGTTGTCGGTGGCATGGCGATTCAACTGACTGATCTCATGAACATCCCGAGTAAGCTGGTCAACAGCACTGGTTTGCTCCTCGGTTGCCGCGGCGACCGTCAGGCACATCTCATCGATCTCGATGATGCGTGACACCACGGTCAGCAGGCTGTCCCCGGCCTCGGTCGCCACCCGTACACTTTGGCTGCCGATTTCATGGCTGCGCAGCATGGTCTTGGCCGCCTGGGTAGCCCCCTCCTGCAGTGCCTCGATCACCGTCCTGATTTCTTCGGTCGCTGTCTGGGTGTGGTGGGCAAGGCTTCTGACTTCGTCCGCCACCACGGCAAACCCGCGCCCGGCCGCTCCGGCCCGGGCTGCCTCGATGGCCGCGTTCAAGGCCAGCAGGTTGGTTTTTCCGGAGATCGTCGAGATGACCTCCAGCACCTTGCCGATATTGGCGCTTTTGGCGTTGAGTTCTTCGATCTGTACGCGGGTTTCTTCGATGTTTGCTTGCAGGCTACTCATGGCATTGACCGTGTTCTCGACGAGCCTGCAGCTCGAATCGATCTGCGCCCTGGCGCTCGAGGCGCCTCTGGACGCCGCCGAGGCACTCGAGGCGATTTCTTGCGCCGACGCCCCAAGCTCCTCAATGGCCGCCGCCACATTGCTGGTAAAGCCGGATTGGTGTTCCGACTTCCCAACCGAGGAGTTGGAGGCCGTCAGGACCTTGCGGGTGGCCTCTTTCAGGGAGTTCGTCGTCGATGAGACTTCGGTGATGGAGGCATGGATCCGGTCGCCGAAGCGATTGAAACTCACGGCCAATTGGCCGAATTCATCCTTGGACAGGATCGACAAGCGTCGGGTCAGGTCACCGTCGCCCTGGGCGATATCTTCCATCGCGTGACTGATAAGGCGCAGGGGTTTCATCAACACGCGAATAAGCAGCCCGAGCAGCAGCAGGGTGGCCATGCCGGCAACGATTGTCGTGATGATCGCCGAACTGCGGAACGCAGCAAGACTGGCCATGGCTGCCTGTTTGTCCAGGACGATGCCGATGTACCAGTCTTTCATCGGCAAACCCTTGATCGCAGAGAACAGGGTGAATTTCACGCCATCGACCGTAGTGGCTTCCACCAATCGATCATTGAGCGTCGGGGTGTTGCCCGGAAACAGATCGGACAGTGTCTTGCCGATCAGCGCCTTGTCGGGGTGAACCAGTATTTTACCTTCCTTGCTCACCACAAAGGCGTATCCGTTGCCCTCGAAGGCTTGCGCGTTGAGCGTCTGGGAGATCGTCTCGATGTTCAGACTGGCGCCCAGGACACCGAGCGTTTGCTGCCCGGCGTGGATGGCGACCGCCTGGGTGATAATCGGGTAGTCGATCCCGGCCCCTACGTAGGGTTCGGTCATCGCCACGCCATGGTCTGCGGCGTCTATGTACCATTGCCGTTGCCTGCTGTCGTAATCGGCTGGCATCTGCCTCGGGGGATGGATCTGGAACCCACCGTCACGGGTACCCGCATAACCTGCGATAAATTGGCTCATGAGCACTTGGCTTTGCAATTTGTCGAGTATGTTTTGCGGCGAGGGATCGTCGCCGATGAGTTCGGCAAATCCCCTTAGCAGAATCATTCGTCCGTCCAGCCAGCTCTGGATATCATGTGCCATCGCTGCCGAGAGGGCGCGGGTGTGTTCCTCGATTTTTTTTACGTTGTCGTCGCGCAACCGAACATCATTCAATACGGTGAATGTGCAAAACACCGTCATGATAAGCAACGAAGCAATCAGTAGTATCTTCTGGTTAAACCTGAGACTTTTCATTGCACTTTCTCTGAATAAGGATCGGTTGCGCAGGGACAAAGGTCGCCGTCAGCGGATTACCAAAGTGCTAATGTGTAACTCACGATCAGGCGGGTTTCATCCAGGTCATTGCCGAAGTTCGAACGAACCGTAGCGTTTCTGAGTTTGACCCCGAGGTTTTTTAGCGAACCGCTTTGGATCACGTAACCGATATCCGTATCGCGCTCCCACTCTTTGCCCGTGTTACTGCCCCCGACCAACGCGTTGTCACCCTGGACGTAGCGACTCATGAACGTCAGCCCGGGAATGCCCAGTGCCGCGAAGTTGTAGTCATAACGCAGCTGCCAGGAGCGTTCCTGAGTGTTGGCAAAGTCATTGATCTGGACAAAGTTGACCAGGTACGGGTCGCTATTGGCAATGTACGGGAAGGGATCGTCACCGCTCATGTGTTGATAGGCGGCCGTGAACACGTTGGCGCCCAGGGTGTAGGCAACCAGTCCGTTCGCTGCCCGGTTATCGAGCGGGCGGAAGTTACCGTCATCGGTACTTTTCGAATAACGTAGATCGAACTTCAGCGACTGCTGCGCGGCAAGGGGAATTTCATAGACGACGCCGCCAAAGAACTGCCGGTAGACATTTTCCAGATTGCCGTAGAACAGACTTGTGCTAAGGGCTTTGTTGAAACTGTAGGTACCACCGGCAAAGCGGAAGTCATCACTGACACCGCCGATGCGGTTCCCCGTGAAGTCCTGATAGTCCGAAGAACTGTTGAACTTGATTTGCGCCAGCTTGCCCCCTTGCAGGACCAACTGATCAATGTCTTTGGAGGTCAGTAGCGCGCCTTCGAACGTGGAGGGCAGCAGGCGTGTGTCATTGCTCGATACCACGGGTGTACGGAAGGCGAGTGAGCCAGCCTTCAGAACCGTTTCCGACACCTTCGCCTTGGCCGTCAGCTCAAGTTTGGAATATTCGTCCTGTGAGCCACGGCCGTTTTTCGAACTGAGATCAGCCGGCAACAGGCCCGTGCCACCTGAACCATCACCGCCGTCAAGCTTGAGGCCGAGCATGCCAACGGCGTCGATGCCCAGGCCCACGGTGCCGGCGGTATAACCTGACTCGAACCGCAACATGGCGCCCTGGGCCCATTCTTTTGCCGCGTCCCGCTGGGCCGTCGGAGGGCCGTTGCGAAAGTCACGATTGAAGTAGAAGTTACGCAGTTCAATACTGGCCTTACTGTCGGCAATAAAATCTGCAGATGCCGTGAATGGGAAAATCAACGCGCAAGTACCCGCAATAGCGAACGCCTTATTGATTGACATGCTCTTTATGCTCCAGATAACGGCAGATTTATTTGTTGGGTTTTATCGTTATTTTGATTGCAAAGTTACATCTACAGTTTTCTGCGGGCAGCACGCGGCAACCGGGGTATTACCCCGTTGCGCGTACTGACTGCGAAAAGAAAAGTTTTAAATCAGTGAGCTGTTTGGATGCGGCCAATGACGGAGCCGGCTTCAAAGTAGTCGCCTGCTTGTTTGGCGATCTGCACCTGGCCTTCACACGGTGCGAGGACCGAGGTTTCCATTTTCATGGCTTCTACCACCGCGATCACTTGCCCCGCGCTCACCGACTCGCCGTCTTTGACGACCCAGGTATGCAGATTACCCGCCACGGGCGTCACTACCGCCTGCGGATCAGCGGCCTCGGATGGGGCCGCGCTTTCGCTGGCGCTACCCGCAGCGTTCAAGCTGACGCCTCGCAGCAGCGCAGCCGGAAGGCCCAGTTCATGGCGCTTGCCGTCGATCTCGACAAACGTGCGCAGGATGCCAGGGTCGGCGGATACGGCGGTACGTGGGGCGAGCGTGATCTGTTCGGCGAAATCGGTCTCGATCCAGCGCGTGTGCACGGCGAATTTATCGGCACCGGTGAAGTCGTCATGGTCCATCACGGCCCGGTGGAACGGCAGCACCGAGGCAATGCCTTCAATGTTGAATTCAGCCAAGGCGCGCCGGGCGCGGACGATGGCCTGTTCGCGGGTGGCACCGGTGACGATCAGTTTGGCCATCATCGAGTCGAAGGTGCTGGGCACTCGCGAGCCGCTTATCACGCCGCTGTCCAGGCGAACGCCCGGGCCAGATGGCGGCAGGAAATCGGTGATCTGACCGGGGGTGGGCAGGAAGCCCTTTCCTGGGTCTTCCGCGTTGATGCGAAATTCGAAGCTGTGGCCACGCGGGGGTGGCGTCTCACTGAAGGACAATGGCAAACCGTCGGCGATCCGCAGTTGTTCGATCACCAGATCCACCCCAGTGGTCTCTTCGGTCACCGGGTGCTCGACCTGCAAGCGGGTATTGACCTCGAGGAACGACAGGGTGCCATCCTGGCTGAGCAGGAACTCCACCGTGCCGGCACCGACGTAGCCGGCTTTGGCGCAGATATCCTGAGCGGATTGATGAATCCGCTGGCGCTGTTCGTCGCTGATAAAGGGCGCTGGCGCTTCCTCCACCAGCTTCTGATTACGCCGCTGCAAGGAGCAGTCACGCGTGCCGACGACGACGACCTTGCCGTGTTTGTCGGCGAGGATCTGCGCTTCGATGTGCCGAGGACGGTCGAGGAACTGTTCGACGTAGCATTCGCCACGACCAAAGGCCGCTTGCGCTTCGCGCACGGCGGAGGCGAACAATTCAGCCACTTCATCCATGCGCCAGGCGACTTTCATGCCGCGTCCACCGCCGCCAAAGGCAGCCTTGATGGCAATTGGCAGGCCGTGCTGTTCGGCAAAGGCCAATACTTCGGCGGCGCTTTCGACCGGGCCAGGCGTACCGGCTACCAGAGGCGCCCCGACCAGTTGGGCAATTTTTCGCGCCTCGACTTTGTCGCCGAGCACGTCGATGGTCTGCGGGTTGGGACCGATCCAGATCAACCCTGCGTCGATCACCGCCCGGGCGAAGTCGGCCCGTTCAGACAGAAAACCATAGCCGGGGTGCACGGCATCGGCGCCGCTGCGTTTGGCGACGGCGATCAGTTTGCCGATATCCAGGTAGGTCTCGGCCGGGCGCTGGCCATTGAGTGAGTAGGCTTCGTCGGCCTGGCGCACGTGCAGGGCGTCGATGTCCGCGTCGGCATAGACCGCAACAGACTGCACGCCGTAGTCGCGGCAGGCGCGGGCGATGCGGACGGCAATTTCACCACGGTTGGCAATCAGTAATTTTTTCATGGAAGTTTTTTCACATCGGCAGTTGAAGAGGCTTGCGTAACGGGTTGAATCTCTTTGAAGCCGTCCACAGGGTTGAAGCGAATCTGCGCATTGATAGGGATCTGGCCAGCCAGGTCGAGATGGTAGTGGGCAACTGCGCCGATCACCGGATAGCCACCGGTCAACGGGTGATCGGCGAGAAACAGAACCGGTTGGCCGCTGGCCGGAACCTGAATGGCGCCGACGCAGGTGCCTTCGCTGGGCAACTCATGGTGGTTGCTGCGCGCAAGCGGCATTTCACCGGCCAGACGAATACCGACGCGGTTGGACTGTGGGGTGACGCGCCAGAGCTGGCTGCTCAGACGCTGGATAGCGTCTTCGGTAAACCAGTCGGTACGCGGTCCCATGACCACGTCAAGGGTGATGATGTTGGCAGTAGTAGGCAGCTCAAAGGCCGGGGCTTCGTTCAGCGATACGCTGGTTCCCGTGGTCAGTGTCGTAAAACCCAATAGGTCGCCGACGGCGAGCGCCGGGGGGCCGACCTGGGCCAGGGTGTCTGTGGACAGGCTGCCTAGCACCGGAGCGATGTCAAAGCCGCCGCGAATCGCCAGGTAGCTGCGCAGCCCCGCGAGGGGGGAACCCAGGCTGACGCGGTCACCCGCGTCCAGCTCGATGGGCTGGTAGTGACTTGCCTGCCATTGCAGGCCACTGGCGTTGGTGATTGTGACCGGGGTTTTCGCACCGGTGACAGCGATCACGGCACGGCCATGGCAAACGAAGCTCAGGCCGCCGAGTACCGATTCCACACAGGCCATGTCCGAGCTGTTGCCGACCGCGCGGTTGGCTGCCCGCAGCGCGCCCTGGTCCAGCGCGCCGGAACAGGATACGCCTTGGCCGGTCTGGCCGGGACGGCCCATATCCTGCAGTACGCTGTGCAAACCGGGGGTGATGATTTCCAGATAGGTGCCGCTGGGCGCGGTGGCGCTTGCCGGTACCGTGGGGGCGGGCAGGCCACCCGCCGGGAGCGGGCCGGCATCGGTGAACCGTACTTTATAGCCTGGACGCAGCAAGGCCGATTCAGCGCGGTTCAGGTCCCACATCTGCAAAGGCGTGACGCCGATGATCTGCCACCCACCGGGGCTGGCTTGTGGATAAATCCCGCTGAATTCCCCCGCCAGGGCAACCGCACCTGCGGGTATGCGGGTGCGTGGAGTTTGTCGGCGAGGCACCTGGAAACCGGCACCGCCAGTGAGGTAGGCGAAGCCCGGCGCAAATCCGCAGAAGGCCACGCTGTAGTCATGGGCGGTGTGGCGTTGGACCACTTCGGCGCGGCTGATCCCCAGCAGCGTGGCGACCTCGTCAAGGTCTTCACCATTGTAATGGACGGGAATTTCCACCCGGCGATGCTCGATCTCGCGGCGCTGGCTCAGGTCCTGGCCAGCGATACGATTGACGAGCGCCTGCTGGGCAATGGCGCTGGGGCGAAATTGGATCAGCAGCGTTCGTGCGGCAGGAATGATCTCCTCCACGCCAGCAATAGGTTCGGCCATCAGGGCGTCGAACAACGCCAGGGTCTCGTCCAGGTCTTTCAATTCGACGAGCAGGGCGTCCAGGTTGACGGGTAGAAAACGCACAGGAAACTCCTAGACGTGATAGGTGCTGTCAGGCACATCGGTGATGAACATATGGCCGGGCGCATGGGTAATGGCAAAGGGCACGCCCGAGGCCACGACCGCGGCCTGGGGCGTTACACCGCAGGCCCAGAACACCGGGATCTCACCGGGTTCGATGCGTACGGCGTCGCCGAAGTCGGGTCGATTCAGGTCCTGGATCCCGAGCAGCGCCGGTTCGCCGATGTGCACCGGGGCGCCATGGACTGAGGGATAGCGCCCGGAGATACCGCTCGCCTCGGCCACGCGATCGGCTGGAATCGGTCGCATCGATACCACCATTTCACCCTGTAGACGTCCCGCCGGACGGCAGGCACGGTTGGTCCGGTACATCGGTACGTTGCAACCATCAGTGATATGCCGCACTTCGATGCCGGCCTCTTGCAGGGCCGTTTCAAAGGTAAAGCTGCAGCCGATCAAGAAGGCCACCATGTCGTCGTGTTCGGCCCAGGCCTGAGTGGCGTCGCTGACTTCCTCCACCAGTTTCCCATCACGCCAGATGCGGTACAGGGGGATATCGGTGCGCAGGTCGGCCCCTTCAGCCAGCAGCGTACCTGGGCTGCCAGCGTCGCTGACGTCAAGGATCGGACAGGCTTTAGGATTGCGCTGGGCATACAGTAGAAAGTCGTATGCCCAGGCGCGCGGCAAGGCGATCAGGTTGGCCTGGGTCATGCCCGGCGCGATACCTGCCGTGGGGGTGACCAGGCCGCCACGGTAGGCGGTGCGTGCTTGGCGGGCAGCGGCGATGGCCGCCTGGCGGGCGAGATCAAGAGCGTTCATGGGCGTCCTCCGGCAAAGGGCAGCAAGGACATGTTGGCCTGTTCCAGTACGCGGCGCAGCTCGCGGGCCATTTCCACCGCTGCCGGGCTGTCGCCATGGACACAGATCGAGTCGGCCTGGATTCTGGTCAGGCTGCCATCGATCGCTTCGATGGCACCGTCTTCAACGAGGCGCAGCATACGTTGGGCGACGAGCTTGGGATCGTGCAGCACGGCGCCTGGTTCGCGGCGAGAGACGAGGGTGCCCTGTGGCGTATAGGCACGGTCAGCGAAGGCTTCGGCGATACACTGCAACCCCTCGTTGCGGGCCAGTTCAATCAGGCTTGAGCCTGCCAGGGCAACCAATATGAGGTTGGAGTCGATCGTGCGGATGGCTTCGATCACGGCCAGCGCCTGGCGGCGATCGTGAGCAATGGTGTTGTACAAGGCGCCATGGGGCTTCACATAGCGCACGCAGGTGCCGGCGGCCTTGGCCAGGCCTTGCAGCGCGCCGATCTGGTAGATCACGTCGGCAGTCAGCTCATCGCTGGCCACGTCCATGTTTCGTCGGCCAAAGCCCACTTTGTCCGGGTAAGCGACATGGGCACCAATGGTGACATTTTTTGCCGCCGCCGCTTTCAGTGTCCGCAGGATGCCGGCAGGGTCTCCGGCGTGAAAACCGCAGGCGACATTGGCGCTGGTCACGACATCGAGCATCGCGGCATCGTCGCCCATGTGCCAGGCGCCAAAGCTTTCACCCAGGTCGCTGTTGATATCTATCGTTGGCATTCACGTGACTCCTTGTTCGTTATCGGGCTCAGGCGACGTTGAGGAAGGCGAAGATCGGCCCAACGGATTTGATTGCCATGTACCAGGTCAGCAGGCAGGTCAGGGCGCCCAGTACCAGCAGCCAGCGTGGGTAATGGTAACCGCCCATGAGGTCGGACCGGCGCCAGCCGACGTAGATAAAGATGCTCAAGCCGATTGGCAGTATCAGGCCGTTGAAACCGCCCGCGAAGAGCAGCAGTGCGGCAGGAGCAGTCCCCATCAGGACAAAGATCAGCAGCGATAGGGTGATGAATACGGTGGTGGCGCGGTTGCGACCCTGCTCAGTGATGTCCGGCTTGAACACGGTGATAAAGGAAATGGAGGTGTAAGCGGCGCCGATCACGCTGGTGATACTGGCGGCCCAGAGGATGAGACCGAAGACGCGCAGGCCGAACTGCCCGGCTGCCGCCTGGAAGGCTTGTGCGGCCGGATTGGCGCCCTGGCCCGAGGTGTCGATGACTACGCCGCTGGCAACAACGCCGAGGATGGCGAGAAACAGGATGTAGCGCATGAGGCCGGTGACCATGATGCCGCCCAGGGCTGCCTTGGTCACTGCCTGGAGATTTTCTACCCCGGTAGTACCGCGGTCCAGCAGTTTGTGGGCCCCCGCATAGGTGATGTAACCACCGACCGTGCCGCCGACGATGGTAGTAATGGTGGCGAAATTGATCTGGTCCGGAAGTACGGTCTGGTAGAGGGCTTCACCCAGTGGCGGGTTAGAGGCAAAGGCCACGAACAGCGTCAGGGCAATCATCACCAGGCCCAGCACGACGATCAGCCGGTCGACGGCCAATCCGGCGCGGTGGGAGAGGAAGATGCCGATGGCCAACAGGGCGCTGAGACCGCCGCCCCATTTTGCATCAAGCCCCATCAGCGCGTTCAGGCCCAGCCCGGCACCGGCGATGTTGCCGACGTTGAACACCAGCCCGCCGAAGATCACCAGAACCGCCAGCAGGTAGCCACTGCCTGGAATCGCTTTGTTGGCCACGTCTGCGGCACGCATTCGGGTCAGGGTGACGATACGCCAGACGTTAAGTTGAACCACGAAGTCGATCAGAATCGAGGCCAGGATACCGAACGCAAATGCCGCACCCATCTTGGCCGTGAACGTGGCGGTCTGGGTGATGAAGCCAGGGCCGATGGCGGACGTCGCCATCATGAAAATTGCGGCGATCAGGGAAGCGCGTCGCGTCTTTGTAAAATCTTGAGCGGTCTGTGTCACGGCTGTCTGTGTCACGGCATCAATTCCTACGGTGGGAGATATTTTTTATTGAGCAACGAGCGTGCCAGGACTCAAACATCCGTCTGTAAGTGTTGATCTATAGCGCCTAGATTGTTCAACAATCAATTTGCTATGAGGCTACAATTTGCACCAAATTGTAACCTTGTCACTCGTGGGTGTTACTTAATGATGCAGGCAACACCCTTGCTCCTTGCCATGGGCTGGGCTCTCATGGAACATCAAAGTGACTTCCTCATATTCTGGATTGCACATGAACGACGTTTCACCTTCCCTTCCTCGCTCGCTGGGAGAATCCATTACCCAGGAGATCCGCAGAATGCTGGTCGAAGGTGAGCTGGTTCCGGGCCAGCGGCTGTCCGAAGCGGCCCTGGCCGACAACCTGCAGATTTCACGCAACACCTTGAGGGAAGCGTTCAGGGTCCTGACGCGGGAGGGGTTGCTCAAGCATGAACCCAATCGCGGGGTGACCGTGGCGGAGCCGGATATGGCCTCGATCATTGACATCTATCGTGTGCGCCGTTTTATCGAATGCAAGGCCATCGCGCAGGGTTATCCGCTGCACCCGGGAACATTGCATATGCGCGAAGCCGTGGAAGCGGGCATGCGAGCGCGTGAGGCCAAGGATTGGATCGCAGTCGGCACCGCGAACATGATGTTCCACAAGGCGATCGTCGAACTCGCCGACAGCCCGCGCCTGGTGGTGTTCTACGGGCAGATATCGGCCGAGCTGCGGTTGGCCTTCGGCCTGCTCAATGATCCCGAATTCCTGCATATGCCCTATGTCGACATGAACGTTTCAATCCTGCGCTGTATCGAAGAAAGGCGACCCGAGGAAGCCACCCAGATGCTCGAAGCCTATCTGGTGCAATCGGAGCGCACTGTTCTGGCAGCCTACGAACGCTGCATGAACCGATAGCGCCAGGTGAGCGCTTCGCAAGCAAAGCCACACCTATCGTTTTTTCCGCTCAGGCCCTCACACCCACCTTATAGTTCCGGGTATCGATGGGTGATTTCCTGGGGCGGCCGCGTGGCACCGGGCAGGCCAAGTCGCCGTTGGTCTTCGCGAGCCAACTCAGCACCCATGTAGCGTTCGATATGAGCGCGGTCGTGAGCCAGGTTTTCAGCGCTGATTGAGTGACGGATCTTGCCTGCGATGTAGACTCAGGGGGCATGGAGGAGAGTGAAGATGGAGCCGATACTGGAACTGGAAAGCGCGCGGCTGCTGTTGCGGCAGTGGCGCGATGATGACTTGCCGGAATTTGCCGCCATGTGCGCCGACCCGCAGGTGATGCGTTATTTCCCGGCGCGCTTGAGCCGCCTGGAAAGCGCTGCCCTGATCGGTCGCGTGCGGGGACATTTCGCCGAGCATGGTTTTGGTTTGTGGGCCCTGGAACGCAAGGACACTGGCGCCTTCATTGGCTTCACCGGGCTGGGAGTGGTCGGGTTCGATGCGCCTTTCACACCGGCTATCGAGATCGGTTGGCGCCTGGCCCGGGAGCACTGGGGCCTGGGGTATGCCAGCGAAGCGGCGTGGACCGCCCTGCGTTGTGCCTTCGACCAGTTGACGCTGGACGAAGTGGTGGCGTTCACCGCCGTCGACAACCTGCCATCGCAAAAGGTCATGCAGGCCATTGGCATGCAGCACGACCCGGCTGACGACTTCGAACACCCGACACTCGCCGTCGGTCATCCGTTGCGTCACCATGTGCTCTATCGCATCAATCGTGAACAGTGGTTGCAGACCCTGCACGGTTAGCCGACACGGACGTTTACCATGCCCGCCAAAATGGCCCGGGCCACTATCATAGACTGCGCGGTTTTTGCGCTGTGTGAGGAATGTCTGAATGAGCCACGTGTTGGAAGATCTGGTCGACCTGCTGACCCTGGAACCGATCGAAGAGAACCTGTTTCGCGGACGTAGCCAGGACCTGGGGTTTCGCCAGTTGTTCGGCGGCCAGGTACTGGGCCAGTCGTTGTCGGCGGCTAGCCAGACCGTGGAAGCGGCGCGCCATGTGCATTCGATGCACGGTTATTTCCTGCGTCCAGGCGACGCTGCGCTGCCGGTGGTCTACCAGGTGGACCGCGTGCGCGACGGTGGCAGCTTCAGCACCCGCCGGGTGACGGCGATCCAGAAGGGCAACCCGATTTTTACCTGCAGTGCCTCGTTCCAGTACGACGAAGAGGGCTTTGAGCACCAGAGCAGCATGCCGCAAGTCGTCGGGCCGGAGAACCTGCCGTCCGAGCTGGAACTGACCCAGCAGCGTGCGCACCTGCTGCCCGAGCACATGCGCGAAAAACTGCTGTGCCCCAAGCCGATCGAAGTACGCCCGGTCACCGAAAAAGACCCTTACAACCCGCAACCGGCCGACCCGGTCAAATACGTGTGGTTCCGCGCCGATGGCGCCCTGGCGGATTCGCCGGCCTTGCACAAATACCTGCTGGCCTACGCGTCGGACTTCGGCCTGCTGACCACTTCGCTGCTGCCCCACGGTAAATCGGTGTGGCACAAAGACATGCAGGTCGCCAGCCTCGACCACGCCTTGTGGTTCCATGCCGACCTGCGCGCCGATGACTGGTTGCTCTACGCCATGGACAGCCCGTGGGCCGGAAATTCCCGCGGGTTCTCCCGTGGCAGCGTGTTCAACCGCGCCGGGCAACTGGTGGCCTCGGTGACCCAGGAAGGCCTGATTCGCCATCGCAAGGACTGGGCATGAGCCTGGCCGAGGTCCGTCACTGGGTGTTCGACATGGATGGCACGCTGACGATCGCCGTGCATGACTTCGCGGCGATCCGCGTGGCCCTGGCGATTCCGGCCGAAGACGACATCCTGACCCACCTGGCCGCGTTGCCAGCGGAGGAAGCCGCGGCCAAGCATGCCTGGCTGCTGGAGCACGAACGGGACCTGGCATTGGGCTCCAGGCCCGCGCCGGGGGCGGTCGAGTTGGTGCGCGAGCTGGCCGGGCGCGGCCATCGCCTGGGCATTCTCACCCGCAACGCCCGCGAGCTGGCCCACGTCACCCTCGAAGCCATCGGCCTGGCGGACTGTTTCGCCGTGGAAGATGTGCTGGGCCGCGACGAAGCACCGCCCAAGCCTCACCCCGGTGGCCTGTTGAAGCTGGCCGAGGCTTGGAACGTGGCGCCCGAGGCGATGGTGATGGTGGGCGATTACCGTTTTGACCTGGACTGCGGACGTGCGGCGGGCGCACGGACGGTGCTGGTGAACCTGCCGGACAATCCGTGGCCGGAGCTGACGGATTGGCATGCGCGGGATTGTTCGGCGTTGCGGCGGATGTTGTCGGCTTGAGATTTGTGTGGACTGGTTAATCGCTTTCGCGAGCAAGCCCGCTCCCACAGTGGACCTGTGGTGAACATAAATTTTGTAATCGACAGGGAACCCCTGTGGGAGCGGGCTTGCTCGCGAAAGGACCCTCCCAGTCGACATAAGGCTTACTGACCAAACAACACCTTCAACCCCTCAGGCGAAGTCAACATCACATCCCCGTTATGCCCCACCCCCGGCACTTCGATCAGCCGCTGGTTCACCCCC
>NZ_MUOA01000055.1:0-62464 GCF_002001065.1 Pseudomonas sp. A25(2017)
CCTCAGGGCGGCCAGTCAGGCTCATCAGCCCCCCCAGCCCCTGAATCATGAAGTCATACCCGGCACGCTTGGCATAAGGGCCCGTCTGGCCAAACCCAGTGATCGAGCAATAGATCAATTGCGGATTGATCGCCTTTAGCGACTCATAGTCCAGGCCATAAGCCGCCAGCCCGCCCACCTTGAAATTCTCGATCAGGATGTCGGACTTGGCCGCCAGCTCTCGCACCAGCCGCTGCCCCTCTGGACGCGTGAAATCGATGGTCACCGACTGCTTATTGCGATTGGCCGACAGATAATAAGCCGCCTCGGTCGTGTTCTCGCCTCGGGCATCCTTCAGGAACGGCGGCCCCCAGGCGCGCGTGTCGTCACCATTGCCGGGACGCTCGACCTTGATGACATCAGCCCCCAGGTCCGCCAGGATCTGTCCGGCCCACGGCCCGGCCAGGACCCTCGATAAATCCAGTACCCGCAGATGCGAAAGCGCGCCCATGAACGTTCTCCTATTAATAGAACGCCTGGATACCGGTTTGAGCACGCCCCAGGATCAGCGCATGAACGTCGTGAGTACCTTCGTAGGTGTTTACGACTTCCAGGTTCACGAGATGACGAGCGATACCGAACTCATCGGAAATACCGTTGCCACCCAGCATGTCCCTCGCCATGCGAGCGATATCCAGGGACTTGCCGCAGGAGTTGCGCTTCATGATCGAGGTGATCTCGACCGCTGCCGTGCCTTCATCTTTCATACGCCCCAGACGCAGGCATCCCTGCAAGGCCAGCGTGATTTCGGTCTGCATGTCGGCCAGCTTCTTCTGGATCAACTGATTGGCAGCCAGCGGACGCCCAAACTGCTGTCGGTCCAGCGTGTACTGGCGAGCGGTGTGCCAGCAGAACTCAGCCGCCCCCAAAGCGCCCCAGGAGATGCCATAACGCGCCGAGTTCAGGCAGGTAAACGGGCCCTTCAGGCCGCGGACATCGGGAAAAATGTTCTCTTCCGGAACGAATACGTTGTCCATCACGATTTCGCCAGTGATAGAGGCGCGCAGGCCGACCTTGCCATGAATAGCCGGCGCACTCAGGCCCTTCCAGCCCTTCTCGAGCACGAAGCCGCGGATATCGCCCGCATCATCCTTACCCCAGACGACAAAGACGTCGGCGATCGGACTGTTGGTGATCCACATTTTGCTACCCGTCAGGCTGTAGCCGCCTTCCACTTTGCGCGCACGAGTAATCATCGCGCCCGGGTCAGAACCATGGTTCGGCTCGGTCAGACCAAAGCAACCGATCCATTCACCAGACGCCAGCTTTGGCAGATACTTCTGTTTTTGCGCCTCGGTACCGAATTCATTGATCGGCACCATGACCAGCGAGGACTGCACGCTCATCATTGAGCGATAACCGGAATCGACGCGCTCGACTTCGCGAGCGATCAGGCCATAGCTGACATAGTTCAGCCCACTGCCGCCGTACTGTTCAGGAATGGTTGCCCCCAACAGGCCCACCTCACCCATCTCGCGGAAAATCGCCGGGTCGGTCTTCTCATGGCGGAACGCTTCCAGCACCCGCGGCGCGAGCTTCTGCTGGGCGAACTGCTCGGCAGTGTCGCGGATCATGCGTTCTTCTTCGGTGAGCTGCTGATCCAGCAACAATGGATCGATCCAGTTGAAGCTCGCTTTACCGGCCATGAAAGAGTCCTCGCCAATTAAATGGAAATCGTGGATTGATCCTAGGCGCGCTTTCCTACAAGGGCAAACGAGGATTGCGCACTATCTTGTGCTAATTTCTCACTCCGTAAACGCCATAAACCCCGTTTATGTCGATATTGAGTGAGGCTTGCGTACATGCGCCGTAAAATCCCCAGCACCACCGCCCTGATCAGTTTCGAGGCTGCCGCACGTCATGAGAGCTTCACCAAGGCGGCGCACGAGCTTTCTCTTACGCAAGGCGCTATCTGCCGACAGATCGCCAGCCTGGAAGACTTCCTCAGCGTGGAGCTTTTCCGACGCTCACGTCGAGGCGTCAAACTGACCGAAGCCGGCCTTTCCTACAGCCGTCGAGTTGCCACCCAACTGGATGCCGTCGAGCGCGACACGCTTTCAGTGATGGGCCACACCGGTGCGAACGTGATTGAACTGGCCGTCGTGCCGACCTTCGGCACCCAATGGCTGCTGCCACGCCTCAAGGACTTCCAGCAGCAGCATCCGGAAGTCACCGTCAACCTGACCAACCGCACGCGGCCCTTTCTCTTTGCGGACACAGAGTTTGACGCCGCCATCTATTTTGGTGATGCGGACTGGTCCGGTACCGAATCCCACAAACTGATGGGCGAAAATCCGATGCCGGTATGCAGCCCTACCTTACTGGGAGGCCGGACAAGCCTGACACCTGAGGCCATCGCCGAATTGCCCCTGCTCCAGCAGACCACTCGCCCGTATGCGTGGCGCCAGTGGTTCAACGCCCAGAACCTGAACATTGCACGAGACCTGACAGGCCCGCGTTATGAACTATTCTCCATGCTTGCCCAAGCGGCCATGCACGACATGGGCATTGCGCTGATTCCGCCCTTCTTGATCCAGCGCGAGCTGGCAGAGAAACGACTGGTCGTGGCCAACCGCAGCGCGCTATCGAGCATCAAGGCCTACTACCTGATGATTCCAGAGCGAAAGGTCGAATCCGCCTCTCTTCGAGCTTTTCGCGATTGGCTCGTGAAGCAAGCAAGCAACTATCACCTTGATTAATGAAGAAAAACTTAAAACAGACTTAGGTAGTCAACTAACAGAAGACGCTACAGATATAAGTTTATGTCGCATTCAGTCAATCTGTTATGAAGCCCGTGCAGTAGTCTCCAAAGCGTTTAAATACATGGCTTTGAGCCATATTGCGCAGCGCATCAGGGCCTATTCATCTGACCGATGGGAAAAGTTGTCAATTTGAACCTGAATCCTTGGAAAGCACGGCCTACAAGGGATGCCGATCGATAATTGCGACATTCGGTCACAGGGTGACTTGTAGTTAATTTTCCGTCACCCGTCATAATCCCTTGAAGGGCTGAATTTTCGCCTGCAAAATGCCGCGCCCCGCCTGGTTTGGCGGGATCGTGCTGATCGGCCGCCCCAGCCGCACCATCCGAAGTGCCTGGGTTTACTCAATAAGATCACGCAGGAGATTTGACGTGCACATTGGTGTTCCCCTCGAAACCCAAACGGGTGAAACACGGGTTGCTGCTACCCCGGAAACCATCAAGAAGTTGATCGGCCAAGGCCATAAAGTCACTGTTCAAAGCGGCGCCGGCATCAAGGCCAGCGTTATCGACAGTGCCTATGAGGCGGCGGGCGCAAGCATTGGCAGTGCCAGTGATGCATTCGGGGCCGAGCTGATCCTCAAGGTGGTTGCCCCCAGCGACAGCGAACTGGCGCTGATCAAGAGCGGCACCGTTCTGGTGGGCATGCTCAATCCGTTCAACAACGAAACCATCGCCAAGCTGGCCGACCGCGGCATTACCGCTTTCGCCCTTGAGGCCGCGCCACGTACCTCCCGTGCCCAAAGCCTGGACGTGCTGTCGTCTCAAGCGAACATTGCCGGCTATAAAGCCGTGCTGCTGGCCGCCCACCACTACCCGCGCTTCATGCCGATGCTGATGACCGCCGCAGGCACCGTGAAAGCGGCGCGCGTGCTGATTCTCGGCGCGGGCGTGGCCGGGCTGCAGGCGATTGCCACGGCCAAGCGCCTGGGCGCGGTGATCGAAGCCTCGGATGTGCGTCCGGCGGTCAAGGAACAAATCGAATCCCTTGGCGCCAAGTTCGTCGACGTGCCTTACGAAACCGATGAAGAGCGTGAATGCGCCGTCGGCGTCGGTGGTTACGCCCGGCCGATGCCGGCCAGCTGGATGCAGCGCCAGGCCCAAGCGGTGCACGAGCGCGCCAAGCAGGCGGACATCGTCATCACCACCGCACTGATTCCGGGCCGCAAGGCACCGACACTGCTGAGTACCGAAACCGTCGCGCAGATGAAACCCGGCTCGGTGGTCATCGACCTCGCGGCAGCCCAGGGTGGTAACTGCCCGCTGACCGTGGCCGACCAGGTCGTGATCGAGAATGGCGTGACCATTTGCGGTCCGACCAACCTGGCCGGTGAAGTCGCGGCAGACGCTTCGGCGCTGTACGCCCGCAACCTGCTGGACTTCCTGAAGCTGGTCTTCACCAAGGAAGGTCAGTTCGACGTGAACCTGGAAGACGACATCGTTGCCGCGTGCCTGATGTGCCGCGACGGCCAAGTCATCCGCAAAAACGCCTAAGCAGGGATTCAGACAATGGAAGAGCTTATCTCCCCCGGTATCTACAACCTGATCATCTTTGTGCTGGCAATTTATGTCGGTTATCACGTGGTCTGGAACGTAACACCCGCGCTGCACACACCATTGATGGCGGTGACCAACGCCATTTCGGCGATCGTGATCGTCGGCGCCATGCTCGCCGCTGCGCTGACCGTAACGCCTCTGGGCAAGACCATGGGCACCCTCGCCGTGGCCCTGGCCGCGGTCAACGTATTCGGTGGCTTCCTGGTGACGCGCCGCATGCTTGAGATGTTCAAGAAAAAAGCCCCGAAAGCCGTAAAAGAAGAGGCGCCCAAGTAATGAGCATGAACCTGGTAACGACGCTCTACCTGATCGCGTCGATCTGCTTCATCCAGGCCCTCAAAGGCCTGTCGCACCCCACCACCTCTCGCCGTGGCAACCTGTTCGGTATGCTCGGCATGGCGCTGGCGGTGATCACCACTGTGGGCCTCATCTATAAGCTCGGTGCTGAGCTGGCCACTGCTGGCATCGGCTACGTCATCGTCGGCCTGCTGGTCGGCGGTACCGCCGGCTCGATCATGGCCAAGCGCGTCGAGATGACCAAGATGCCCGAGCTGGTGGCGTTCATGCACAGCATGATCGGCCTGGCGGCGGTGTTCATTGCCATCGCGGCGGTCGTCGAGCCGCAATCCCTGGGCATCGTCAAGCAACTGGGTGATTCGATTCCGGCCGGTAACCGCCTGGAACTGTTCCTCGGCGCAGCCATTGGTGCAATTACCTTCTCCGGTTCGGTGATCGCCTTCGGCAAGCTCTCCGGCAAGTACAAGTTCCGTCTGTTCCAGGGCGCACCGGTACAGTTTGGTGGCCAGCACAAGCTCAACCTGATCCTGGGCCTGGCAACGCTGGGCCTGGGCCTGACCTTCATGTTCACCGGCAACCTCGGCGCGTTCGCCTTGATGCTGGCCCTGGCCTTTGTTCTGGGCGTGCTGATCATCATCCCGATCGGCGGCGCGGACATGCCGGTGGTGGTCTCGATGCTCAACAGTTATTCCGGTTGGGCCGCCGCGGGTATCGGTTTCTCGCTGAACAACTCGATGCTGATCATTGCCGGTTCGTTGGTGGGTTCGAGCGGTGCGATCCTGTCGTACATCATGTGCAAGGCGATGAACCGCTCGTTCTTCAACGTGCTGCTCGGCGGTTTCGGCAACACAGCAGATGCTGCTGGCCCGGCAGGCTCCAAAGAAGCCCGCCCAGTGAAATCCGGCTCGGCTGACGACGCGACCTTCCTGCTGACCAACGCCGACACGGTGATCATCGTCCCAGGCTACGGCCTGGCGGTGGCACGGGCGCAGCACGCGCTGAAAGAGCTGACCGAGAAGCTGACCCACCACGGTGTGACCGTTAAATACGCGATCCACCCGGTGGCCGGTCGCATGCCCGGGCACATGAACGTATTGCTGGCCGAGGCCGAAGTGCCTTACGACCAGGTGTTCGAGATGGAAGACATCAACTCCGAGTTCGGCCAGGCAGATGTGGTGCTGGTGCTGGGCGCCAACGACGTGGTCAACCCGGCGGCGAAGAACGATCCGAAGTCGCCGATTGCCGGCATGCCGATCCTCGAGGCCTTCAAGGCCAAGACCATCATCGTCAACAAGCGCTCGATGGCCAGCGGCTATGCGGGCCTGGACAACGAACTGTTCTATCTCGACAAGACCATGATGGTGTTCGGTGACGCCAAGAAGGTCATCGAAGACATGGTCAAAGCGGTGGAATAACGCTCACGGCTTCACCATCAACGCCCCGACTTGTCGGGGCGTTTTGATTTGTATCAAGGCCGAACGTTACCGATCCGGTAATAATGTTTTGCCTGAAACCCCCGTAATAGAGGCCTCAAATGCGACCTTTGTAGCGGGTCGGGCACCGCGCGAATTCACTAGACTGCGCATCTTGCTTTCCAGCCCGAGATAACAACCTATGTACCGTGATCGCATCCGCTTGCCTTCGTTATTGAATAAAGTGATGAGCGCTGCCGAAGCAGCCTTGTTGATTCAGGACGGCATGACCGTCGGCATGAGCGGCTTTACCCGCGCCGGAGAAGCGAAAGCAGTGCCCCACGCCCTGGCCGAGCGCGCCAAGGTCACTCCGCTGAAAATCAGCCTGATGACCGGTGCGAGCCTGGGTAACGACCTCGACAAGGAACTCACTGAGGCCGGCGTGCTGGCGCGACGTATGCCATTCCAGGTCGACAGCACGTTGCGCAAGGCGATCAACGCAGGCGAGGTGATGTTCATCGACCAGCATCTCTCGGAAACTGTTGAGCAACTGCGCAACGGCCAGCTCAAGCTGCCCGACATTGCCGTGATCGAAGCGGTGGCCATCACCGAGCAAGGGCATATCGTACCGACCACATCGGTAGGTAACTCGGCCAGTTTCGCCATCTTCGCCCGGCAAGTGATCATCGAGATCAACATGGCCCACAACCCGAACCTGGAAGGCTTGCACGACATCTATATCCCGACTTATCGCCCGACCCGCACCCCAATCCCCCTGGTGAAAGTCGACGACCGTATTGGCAGCCCCGCCATCCCGATCCCGCCGGAAAAAATTGCCGCCATTGTCATCACCAACCAAGGGGACTCGCCTTCGACCGTCGCGCCTCCGGACAGCGACACCCAGGCCATCGCCGATCACCTGATCGACTTCTTCAAGCAGGAAGTTGCAGCCGGGCGCATGACCAACAAGCTCGGGCCGTTGCAGGCCGGGATTGGCAACATCGCCAACGCTGTGATGTGCGGGCTGATCGATTCCCCGTTCGAAGACCTGACCATGTATTCCGAGGTCCTGCAGGACTCGACATTTGACTTGATCGATTCTGGCAAGCTGGGCTTCGCCTCCGGCAGCTCTATCACGCTGTCGAGTCGACGTAACGCCGACGTATTCGGAAATCTGGAAAGGTATAAGGACAAACTGGTCCTGCGCCCGCAGGAAATCTCCAACCATCCCGAAGTCGTACGCCGCCTCGGCATCATTGGTATCAACACCGCGCTGGAGTTCGACCTCTACGGCAACGTCAACTCCACCCACATCTGCGGCACTCGGATGATGAATGGCATTGGCGGTTCGGGGGATTTCGCCCGCAACGCCCACTTGGCGATTTTCGTCACCAAGTCGATTGCCAAGGGCGGCGCCATTTCCAGTGTCGTGCCGATGGTCAGCCATGTGGACCATACCGAACACGATGTCGACATCCTGGTGACCGAGATCGGCCTGGCCGACCTGCGTGGCCTGGCGCCAAGGGAGCGGGCACGAGTGGTCATCGACAACTGCGTGCACCCGTCCTACCGCCAGGCGTTGAATGATTATTTCGAAGCAGCGTGCGCTCTGGGTGGGCATACCCCGCATATCTTGCGCGATGCACTGAGTTGGCACGTCAACCTCGAAGAAACCGGGCGCATGTTGGCCGTCTGATACAGCTGGATCACCGCTATCGCAAATACAGTTTTGATTGGAGGCTGGCACCCAAGCCTGACGCGACAAAAACTGTACTGCTGTACCGGTGTTTTCTTACAGTCTTTTCCCACAAAACATTAGGCAACCATCTAAAACGCACCAATACAGTGCTGATAGGTACAGTTGCCTCAATATTGACCAGTACACCGCTCTTTAACAGTTAACTGGTCTCTCACAATACAGGTGAACTGTATCTAGAGAGACTGGCCAAACGAGAGGATCATGGGCACCAGTTAAACCACTACCTAATCCCGCCACAAGCGGAAGGATGTCAACCATGGAACGTACACTCAGTTCCGAGCTGTTTTTCGAAGACAAAGCTGAAAAAAACCAGGCTTCCCTGCCTCTTCGCGTTATCGCTAACCTGATGTTGTGGCAGCGCCGCATCGCCAGCCGCCACCAACTGGCTCGTCTGGATTCGCGCCTGCTGGCTGACGCCGGTATCAGCGAAGCACAACGTTACGAAGAGCTGAGCAAGCCGTTCTGGCGCTAACTCAGCGTCGCTGGCCCTGACCCACCGGGTCCACCGCCAGCACCGAATTGAACAAACAAGACCCGTCGCGGGAAACCGCGACGGGTCTTGTCGTTTCCGGGCCCGTTTTTTTGAAGACCGGAGAGACATAACAGTTTTCCGACAATCAAAAACATACCAGTACAGTTAATCTTGAGCCGTAGCGCCCAATGCGGGCATCATGCTGCCGATGACTGTTGCAAAGGGCTGTCAGCCAACGCGTTCTGTCCTAATATCGATACGAACGTGGCGAAGCGAGTCGAGCATGCGTCTCTTCTTCCAGCTACACGCACCGGCATCACCTCATCCTTCAAGGAGTTTCCTCATGATCCGTCTTCGCCTGCTCAGCGCAGTTGCCCTGCTGGCCGTAGCCGCCCACTCCAACGCCAGCAGCTTTATCGTTACCACTGACTCGATCGTCGGCGCACTCAAGGCCACGTCCGACGTGACCTCCGATGCAACCTCATCACTGCGGGACAACAAGATCGTTCAAGCCGCCCGTGATGACGCCGCCAGCTTCGTGGCCAGCGAAGGCGCCATCCGGGGTGTGAAACTGGAAAGTGCCCTGGATTACATCCGCCAGCAGGCACCACAGCTCAACGCCACCGATGCACAGCTGGCCCAGGCTATCCTGGTGATCTGATGCAACATGAAACATCGGGCACCAAATGGTGTTCCGATGTTTCAGCGCTGGCTCTGGCCCGCAGGTTTGCGCTAGCCTTCAGGCTCGCCATCAACCGTCGAGCCCCATGCGTTTTTACTCAGATCTGTTCATCGCGTCTTTCTTCGTCGTTTTTTGTTGGTCTGTTCCGGCCCATGCTTTCGATGTGTCCACCCAGCAAGTGGTGGTCAGCGGCTATGCCACGAGCATGGTGACCTCCGCGCCCTTCGACCATAAACTGATCGTCGCCGCTCACGATGACGCTGCGGCCTTCATTGCCAGCGACGGGCAGTTGCGAGGTGCACAACTGGAATCGGCCCTGGATTACCTGCGCCGGACCCAGCCAAAACTTCACGTCAGCGACCTTGAACTGGCACAGGCAATTCTCGTCCAATAGTTATCCTTATTTCTCCGGAGTCGTTCCATGCGTAGCCCGCTGATTGCTGCCGCCCTAGGCCTGCTGGTGTTGGCCGATGTGGCCCAGGCACATACCCTGGTAGCCACCAGTAACATCATCGTTCGCGCATCCCAGCGCACGATTGATTTCACTTCCGACACCACCACCTCCATCCGTGACTCAAAAATCGTCCGCGAAGCCCATGACGATGCGGCCAGTTTTGTCGCCAGTAATGGTGAGATTCGTGGCGCTCATCTCGAGGCCGCCTTCGACACCTTGCGCACCCGCGTGCCGGAAGCCCGCGACGCCAGTGACCAGGTTCTCGCCGAAGCCATCCTCGCATTGTGAGGCGATTCGCCGCCTGGCTGGCGGCCGGGGTCTTGCTGCTCACGGGCAGCATGGCCCAGGCCGGCCTGCAACTGCACCTCAACGTCGAAGGACTGAGCCCGGCGCAACAGCAGGCCAGCCAGGCGCTGCTCGATGAAGCCATGCAGGCGCTGCCGCCGCGCTTCATCGAGCGGCTGGACCGACGCATCGATGTCGGCTGGACCGACCAGATGCCGGCCAACGCCTACGGCCAGGCCTCGCTGGTGTCGCAACTGGACCTCAACAGCAACCTGCTCGACAGCCTTGTCGACGGCAGCGCCGCGACGCAAAAGACCCATCGCCCCCACGGCACCGTGCGACGGGAAATGCTCGCCACCGTTTTGCACGAACTGACCCACATTTATGACCGCTCGCGTCTATGGCCCGATGCCGAGCGTGCGCTGATCCAGCGTTGCACTCGACGCAACAGCAGCGCCGGGTTGATCGGCCTTCCCGATGAATGCCGGGGCCAGAACGACCGCCGCTTCACCCTCAGCGATGATCCTCGGTTGCTGGACCTCGCCGGCTGGCCACAATACGTCGGCCGGCGCGGTGAGCGGGAACAGCACAACCGCCAAGTCGCCCGCAGCCCGGATCTCTATGAAACGAGCAGCCCCAAGGAGTTCGTCGCGGTCAACATGGAGTACTTTCTCCTCGACCCGAGCTACGCCTGCCGACGCCCCGCCCTGTATCGCTATTACCAGGAACACTTCGACTGGGCACCCGCCGCCAAGGACACCTGCGCCAAATCGTTCGCGTTCCTCAACGCCGGCAACGACTTCGCCAAGACGCCACTGGGCAAAGTTGATCCCGAGCGGGTCTATGCCATTGATTACCTGCTGGCCGAAGCCAACCAGAACTGGGTGAGCCGCTGGGGCCACAGCATGCTCCGGCTGGTAATCTGCGCACCGGGTCGTCCACGTGGCCCGGACTGCCGACTGGATCTGGACCAACACCTGGTGCTGTCATACCGCGCCTTCGTCGGCGATGTGCAGCTGTCGAGTTGGGATGGGCTGGTCGGCAAATACCCGTCGCGCCTGTTCGTATTGCCGTTGGCCCAGGTGATCGATGAATACACCAAGACCGAACTGCGCAGCCTGGCATCGGTGCCGCTGAACCTGTCGCGCACCGAGATCGAGGAGACAGTCGAGCACGCCGCCGAAATGCATTGGAGCTACGACGGCAACTATTACTTCCTGTCCAATAACTGCGCCGTGGAAAGCTTGAAGTTGCTACGTAGCGGCAGCAATAACGCGCAGCTCAACGGCCTGGACAGCATCCTGCCCAACGGCTTGTTGGAAGTCCTCAAGGGCCGAGGCCTGGCGGACACCAGCGTGCTGGATGATCCCAAGGAAGCCTTGCGCCTGGGCTACCGCTTCGACTCATTCCGTGAGCGGTATCAGGCGATGTTCGATGTGCTGAAGAAGTATCTGCCGATCAAGCAGCAAACGGTGGAAGACTGGCTGGCCCTGGACGCCGCCGAACGCCGCGTCTGGTTCGAAAAGGCCGACCTGCGCACCAGCGCGGCGCTGTTGCTGCTGGAACAGGCCAGTTATCGTCGGCAACTGCTGTTGGCGCAGGATGAAGTCAAACAGCGTTACCTCGGAGCCCGTGAATTGCAGAATGGCGGTATGGAAAGGGCTAACGCGACGTTGCAGCAGATCCTCGCCAACAGCGGCTTCCTCAGCCGTCCCGCCGAGTTGTTGGGCAGCAGCGGCTACGGCTTGCCGCAACCCAGCGAGTGGCAACGCCTGGAATCGGAAAGCAGCTTGCGTCAGAAACAGCTTCAAACGCTGACAGGCGACCTGGACAAGGAAGTCCGGGCATTGCTTGAGCCGAGTCGCGCGGCTGAAATTGCTGCCAGCGAGGCCAATGTGAAAGCGATCGGCGAGCATTTGCGCAAACTGCACAAGGCCGGGGGCGGGTTGGAGTTGCCCTGATCTCCCTGCCACATGTTAAGACAGGCGACATGATGAACCTGTGGCGAGGGGATTTATCCCCGCTGGACTGCGAAGCAGTCCCGAGAAGTCGATACTGCATGGAGCTGAATTGGGGCCGCTTCGCGCCCCAGCGGGGATAAATCCCCTCGCCACAAAAGCCAGGCCTCAGACATCAACCGCCAAGCATTTCATGCGCAATAAAAAAGGGTTCAGAACTAAGTTCTGAACCCTTTTTTGTGCCTGCGAGTCGAATCAAAATCAGCCTAGACGCGCCTTGCGCACACCATCAGCCAGGGCGGCACACAAGCTCAACACGCCATCAATCGCCTGCTCCGACGTATCGGCACTGGCGATATGGTCGATCAGCGCCGAGCCCACCACCACCCCATCAGCCAATCGTGCGATGGCCGCCGCCTGCTCCGGCGTACGAATACCGAAACCAATGCTGATCGGCAAATCGGTGTGGCGACGCAGCCGCGCCACAGCTTCTTCCACGTGCTCCAGCGTCGCGGCACCGGCACCGGTCACACCCGCCACCGACACGTAATATACAAAGCCCGAACTACCGTTGAGCACCGTCGGCAAACGCACGTCGTCGGTGGTTGGCGTGGTCAGGCGGATGAAGTCCAGGCCAGCTGCCTGGGCCGGTTCGCACAGTTCGCTGTTGTGCTCGGGCGGCATGTCCACAACGATCAGGCCATCCACGCCAGATTCCAGCGCCTCGCCAATGAAACGCTGCACGCCATAACGGTGGATCGGGTTGAAGTACCCCATCAGCACCAGCGGTGTCTGGCTGTTGTCTTTGCGGAACTCACGAACCATCTGCAGGGTTTTCGCCAGGTTCTGCTGGGCCCCCAGGGCCCGGATGTTTGCCAACTGGATCGCCGGGCCATCGGCCATCGGGTCGGTGAACGGCATACCCAACTCGATCACGTCGGCACCGGCCGCCGGCAGGCCCTTGAGGATCGCCAGCGAGGTGTCGTAGTTCGGGTCGCCAGCCGTGACGAAAGTCACCAGGGCGGCGCGGTTCTGTTCCTTGAGTTCGGCAAAACGGGTTTGCAGGCGGCTCATCAGTGTTTCTCCTGCTGGGACTGTTCCATGTGGTGCATCACGGTTTGCATGTCTTTGTCGCCACGGCCGGACAGGTTGACCACCATCAGGTGATCTTTCGGCAGGTTGGGTGCGCGTTTGAACACTTCCGCCAGGGCATGGGCGCTTTCCAATGCAGGAATGATCCCTTCCAGTCGGCAGCATTTGTGAAAGGCTTCCAGGGCTTCGGCGTCAGTCACCGAGGTGTACTGGACGCGGCCAATGTCGTGCAACCAGGCGTGTTCCGGACCGATACCGGGGTAGTCGAGACCTGCGGAAATCGAATGGGCGTCGATGATCTGACCGTCGTCGTCCTGCAACAGGAAGGTGCGGTTGCCGTGCAGTACACCGGGGACGCCGCCGTTCAGGCTCGCCGCATGCTTACCGGTCTCGATGCCATAACCGGCGGCTTCGACGCCGATGATCTCGACACTCTTGTCGTCCAGGAACGGGTGGAACAGGCCCATGGCGTTGGAGCCGCCGCCGATGCACGCCACCAGGCTGTCCGGCAGGCGACCTTCCTGGGCTTGCAACTGCTCGCGGGTTTCCTTGCCGATCACGGCCTGGAAGTCACGCACCATCGCCGGATACGGATGCGGGCCAGCCACCGTACCGATCAGGTAGAACGTGCTATCAACGTTGGTGACCCAGTCACGCAGGGCCTCGTTCATTGCATCCTTCAGGGTACCGGTGCCAGCGACCACCGGGATCACTTCAGCGCCCAGCAGCTTCATGCGGAACACGTTGGCCTGCTGGCGTTCGATGTCGGTGGTACCCATGTAGATCACGCAATCGAGGCCAAAACGCGCGGCTACGGTGGCGGTGGCCACACCGTGCATGCCGGCGCCGGTCTCGGCGATGATGCGTTTCTTGCCCATGCGCCGCGCCAGCAGGATCTGGCCGATGCAGTTGTTGATCTTGTGCGCGCCGGTGTGGTTCAGCTCTTCACGCTTGAGATAGATCTTGGCGCCGCCGCAGTATTCGGTCAGGCGCTCGGCGAAGTAGAGCGGACTCGGACGACCGACGTAATCGCGCTGGAAGTAGGCCAATTCTTCGAGGAACGCCGGATCTTCCTTCGCCACTTCATATTCGCGGGCCAGATCGAGGATCAGCGGCATCAGGGTTTCGGCCACATAGCGGCCACCGAACGCACCGAACAGGCCGTTGGCATCGGGACCGCTGCGCAGGTTGAAAGGGGTCGTGGACTGGGTCATCGGGCGCTCCAAGCAAATGCGTTGAAAGACAATGAGGTTCACTCTACCCCTGACATCCCCGACTGAAAACCGATAAGATCGCCACAACCTGTCATAAAAACTCACAGATCACATGAGCCACGACCTTCCCCCCCTCAACGCCTTGCGCGCCTTCGAGGCCACCGCCCGCCTGAACAGCGTAAGCCAGGCGGCCGAACAGCTGCACGTCACCCATGGCGCTGTAAGTCGACAGCTGAAGGTACTGGAAGAGCATTTAGGTGTCAGCCTGTTCGTCAAGGATGGACGCGGCTTGAAACTCACAGATGCCGGCCTGCGCCTGCGGGATGTCAGCGCCGATGCGTTCGAGCGACTGCGTGGTGTTTGTGCGCAGCTGACGCAAAGTACGGCCGATGCCCCGTTTGTCCTGGGCTGCTCGGGAAGTTTGCTGGCACGCTGGTTTATTCCCCGCCTGGGCAGGCTCAATGCCGACCTGCCGGATTTGCGCCTGCACCTGTCCGCTGGCGAGGGCGACCTGGACCCCAGGCGACCGGGACTGGACGCTTTGCTGGTATTCGCCGAACCACCCTGGCCGGCCGACATGCAGGTGTATGAACTGGTGAGCGAGCGGATCGGCCCCGTGATGAGCCCGCACTACGCCGGGTTCGCCCGCCTGCAGGCCGCACCGGCCAGCGCGTTGCTGGACGAATCGTTGCTGCACACCACCTCCCGCCCACAGGCCTGGCCGACCTGGGCACAGCAAAACAACCTTGATCCCCGGACATTGAAATTCGGGCAAGGATTCGAGCATTTATATTATTTGCTGGAGGCCGCTGTAGCGGGGCTCGGCGTGGCGATCGCGCCCGAGCCGCTGGTGGCTGAGGACGTGCGCGCCGGTCGCCTGGTCGCGCCGTGGGGTTTCGATGAGACGGCGGCGCGCCTGGCGTTGTGGCTACCCAAGCGCGCCGCAGACGGGCGCGCTCGGCAATTGGCCCAGTGGCTCAGGCATGAGCTGAGCCAACCGACTCAGTCACCGCGTTTGCACAGCAAGTAAGCCGCCAGTAAACCAAGCGCACCGACCGCGACACCCGCTGTGGTCCATGGGTGTTCCTGCGCGTAGTCGCGTGTGGCGATCCCGGTTTCACGGGTTTTCACCTTGACCTCTTCATACGCGTCGCTGAGCAGATGGCGAGAATGTTTCAGGGCGTTCTCGGCATTGGCCTTGAGCGACTTGAGGGTCTTACGCGACTCGTCCGAAGCGTCGTCCTTCAGGCTTTCCAACGACTTGAGCAGACTCTCGATCTCCGCTTCCATGCTTTGCAACGAGGCTTTGCGTAACGAATTGCTGGCCATGGTGGCTCTCTCCTGCAGTGGTTGAGTGGCGTGTGTGAATTGGGACTGCGGACGTTTCTGAAAGTGCAGTAAATCTGAACTTCAGCGCGCAAACGGCGACACACGTATGACGAAAAATCGCTGCTAGGCTGTTAAAAACAACCAAGGAGAACCTCATGAGTGATCATCACACTTACAAAAAAGTCGAGCTGGTCGGCTCGTCTCCCACCAGCATTGAAGACGCCATCAACAACGCCCTGGCCGAGGCCAGCAAAAGCCTCAAGCACCTGGAGTGGTTCGAAGTCACGGAAACCCGCGGCCACATCGCAAACGGCCGGGCAGCGCACTTCCAAGTGACCATCAAAGTCGGCTTCCGGATTGCCAATAGCTGAGGGGCGGTGAACTTGCACGCTGGCGGAGTGCCATAGGGAATGGCGATGCGCTATGGTGTGCGCATCCTGTTTTTCCAATACCTGCCCTATTTGATCCGACCAAGGAGTGCGAGCGATGAAAAAGTTGATGGTAGCCCTGGGTTTGCTGAGCCTTGCCGGTGGTGCGTTTGCGGCCGGCAAGCCCTGCGAGGAGCTGAAAAGCGAAATCGCGGCGAAGCTGGATGCCAAGGGGGTGTCAGGTTATTCGCTGGAAATCGTCGATAAGGGCGCAGCGGCTGACGGAAAAGTCGTAGGCACCTGTGAGGGCGGTACGAAAGAAATCGTCTATAAAAAGTGATTCTTTTCGAACGTCAAAGCCGACGCAGTGCGTCGGCTTTTTTATGCGCGTCATTCAGCCTTTCATGACCTGCGCCAGCAACTCGTATGAGTGCAAACGATCGGCATGCTCGTACAGGTCGCTGGTGAAAATCAGCTCATCGGCCTGGGTTTGCTCGATCAACACGTCGAGCTTGGCGCGAATCTTCTGCGGGCTGCCGACCATGGCCAGTCCCAGGAAATCACCAACCGCTTCTTTTTCATGGGGCAACCAGAGGCCGTTCATGGTGTCGACCGGCGGACGCTGCACCAGGCTCTGGCCGCGCATCAGCGCCAGGATCCGCTGGTACACCGACGTCGCCAGGTAATCGGCCTGTTCATCCGTGTCCGCCGCCACCAGCGGTACGCCGAGCATCACATAAGGCTTGTCGAGCACTGCCGACGGCTTGAAATGGTTGCGGTAGATACGAATCGCCTCGTGCATGTAGCGCGGTGCGAAATGGGAGGCGAACGCGTAGGGCAAACCGCGCTCACCGGCCAATTGCGCACTGAACAGGCTCGAACCCAGCAGCCACACCGGCACGTTGGTGCCGGTGCCAGGCATGGCGATGATGCGTTGGTCCGGGGTGCGTGGGCCCAGATAACGCATCAGCTCGGCCACGTCTTCGGGGAAATCGTCCGCGCTGCCGGAGCGCTCGCGACGCAGCGCCCGGGCGGTCATCTGGTCGGAACCTGGCGCACGCCCCAACCCCAGGTCGATTCGACCCGGGTAGAGACTTTCCAGCGTGCCGAACTGTTCGGCGATGATCAACGGTGCGTGATTGGGCAACATGACGCCTCCGGAGCCGACACGAATGGTCGAAGTCCCCCCCGCCAGATAACCCAGCAGCACCGCCGTCGCGGAACTGGCGATACCGTCCATGTTGTGGTGTTCGGCCACCCAGAAGCGGGTGTAACCGTATTTTTCCACGTGCTGCGCCAGGTCCAGCGAGTTGCGCAAGGACTGGGCGGCATTGCCATCGGCGCGGACAGGCACCAGGTCGAGGGTTGAGAATTTCACTTCGGACAGCTGTTTCATGGGCCGGGATCTCCAACGGCGTTCCGGGCTTTTCCCGAGGGCAAAAGCCTGCCGTTTCTAAAGGTGTGTTCCATGCAATGTGGGCATATACCCGAGTTTCAATAGCCGCGAAGAATTTTCCTACTAAATTCGTCGGCTAATCGACAAGGTGAACTTTTCCGGGCGGTCTATCCTCACAACCCAGACAGTTAAAAAAACACCCAGGCGCGCTCTCGCGCCGGATCTTCAGGAGGCAGACATGGCTATCATCAAGAAAGCATCGGCTCATTGGGAAGGTGACCTGAAAACCGGTATCGGCTCCATTTCCACGGAAACCGGTGTGCTGCGCGAAGCGCCCTACGGCTTCAAGGCGCGCTTCGAAGGCGGCAAGGGCACCAACCCAGAGGAATTGATCGGCGCGGCCCACGCCAGCTGCTTTTCCATGGCCTTTTCGATGATCCTCGGCGATGCCGGGCTCAAGGCCGACAGCATCGACACCAATGCTGAAGTGACCTTGGACCAGGTCGATGGCGGTTTCGCGATCACGGCGGTCAAGCTGGTGCTCAAGGCGAAAATCCCCGGCGCCAGCCAGGCGCAATTCGACGAACTGAGCAAGAAGGCCAAGGAAGGGTGCCCGGTTTCCAAGGTATTGAACGCCCAGATCACCCTGGATGCGACGCTGTTGAACTGACGCGTGAAAGGGGCGCAGCCTTCGCAGGCGTTGCCGAAGGCTGCGATTTCTTGAATACAGTCGAGCTGTTTACCCTGGCGCAATTATGATCGAATGAAGCCTGCAGTTTCAGCGCACAGGCAGTGCGCGCTGCCATGAGGAATTCGAACATGAAACGAGCAGCCTTGGTGGTCATCGGTTGCGCATTCACTGCATCAGCCCTTGCAGCACCCAAATCCTGCGAAGAGCTGAAAGCGGAAATCGAAGCGAAGATCCAAGCCAATAACGTGTCGTCCTACACCCTGGAAATCGTCACGAATGACGAAGTTCACGACCAGAACATGGTGGTGGGCAGTTGCGAAGGCGGCACGAAGAAAATCATCTACCAGAAGAACGACCGCTAGGACGCTCTACGGAACGCAATTGATTTGTCGCTCTTCGGCCACGATTTGACGCTTGGCATCATAGAGCCGGGCGCTGGGCGTGAACGCCAGGTTGCGAGCCTCCAGCCGATAGCGCTGGCCGGCCTCGAAATGGTCATAACGCACGAGCATGTAGCACAGCCGCTCTTGCGGTTCGGCTTGCATGCCCAGCCCACCACCGCTAAACACTTCGAAGTCGAAGCGCACTTTCAGTTCGTGGCTGCCCGGCGAAACCTGAAAGAACCGGCCGTCTCGCAATCGCTGGCCATCCAGGCTTTCAGCCATCAGCATTTTGCCGCCCGGCATGGGGGTAGCGAAATCGATCCACGCCATGTTCGGATCGACCTGGGGCAGTGGGCTCGTTGCACAACTGCTCATGGAGACCAGGACCAGTAACAGCAGAGGTAAGCGCATGGTGAATTTCCTGAAATCAGACCCTGAGCATAGCGCCAATCACGTTTGCTGGCAGCCCGCCGGCGTACCTTGCCCCACCACTTTGCGTTGCTGATCGTAAAGCTTGGCCCATGGCCGGAAACCAATGCTGCCGGCCTGCAGCTGGTAACGTTGGCCGGCGTTGAAGTCCTTGAATTTCACGTTCAACCGGCAATCACGCCACAGCGGCTCGGCATCCGGGCCGATGTTGCCGGGTTCGACGGCAAATTGATAACGCACCGTCAGTTCATGGCTGCCGGGTTGCACTTCGAAATAGCGCCGGTCGATGGACGTCCTGTCATCGACTTTTAACGCTTGCAGCGCGGTGTCCTGCTGGTTTCCCAGGTCGATCCACGCTTGGGATGGATCAGGATCAGGCAAACCGGCGCAACCGGTCAGCAGCAACAGGCCGCTCGTCAGCATCAACACGCGCATAGCGAAGCTCCAGGCAAGCGAGATAGTCTTGTGGACAGACTTCCCAGGGTGATTCCAATTGATCAGGCCGCGTTCAAGCCATCGGTTACTCGACCGCGTTTTCCAGATTTTGTTTCCAGGCCTCCTGCTTTTGTTACTGAACGGTTGCACAAGCGCCGGTTACTACAGCCAGCTCGTCGGTGGGCAACTGCGGTTGTTGCAGGCCCGGGAGCCTATCGACCAGGTCATTGCCGACCCTGCTCGTGATGCCCAACTGAAGGCGCACCTGACCCAGGCGCGCGAGGCACGGGCGTTCGCCAGCGCTCACCTGCACTTGCCGGACAATCAAAGCTATCGCCTGTATGCGGACATTGGCCGGCCATTCGTCGTCTGGAATGTCTTCGCCACGCCGGAGTTTTCCCTGGCGCCGCTAAATCATTGTTTCCCGATTGCCGGTTGCGTGGCTTATCGCGGTTATTACAGCCAGGGCGCCGCCCGTGGCGAGGCCGCATTGCAGCGTTTGCAAGGCATGGACGTGTCGATCGGTGGTGTAGAGGCCTACTCGACGCTGGGCTGGTTCAATGATCCGATCCTGAGTTCGATGATGCATTGGGGCGACGAACGCCTGGCGACGCTGATCTTTCATGAACTGGCGCACCAGCGCTTTTATGTAAAGGACGACACCGAATTCAATGAGTCCTTCGCCACCTTCGTCGAGCAGGAGGGCAGCCGGCAATGGCGCGCCAGTCGTGGGCTGGCGCCGGATAACGGCAAGCAGGTGCGCCAGCGCGACCAATTCATCCAATTGATCCTCGACACCCGCCAGCGCCTGGAAAAGCTCTACGCCCACCCCCTGCCGACCGACCAGATGCGCCAACGCAAGACACAGGCATTCGAACGCCTGCGCACCGACTATGAGCAGTTGCGCGACACTCAATGGGCCGGCGACAAACGCTACGATGCCTGGGTCTATGCCCCCCTGAACAACGCGCGGTTGCTGCCGTTCGGACTATATGACCAATGGGTGCCGGCGTTTGCGGCGCTGTTCAAGCGGGAGGGCGGGGACTGGATCGGGTTTTACGCAGCGGTGGAAAAGCTCGGAAAATTGCCGATCGACGAGCGCAAAGCGGCCTTGAAGGCGTTGGCAGCGCCGAATACGCCTACTGATTAGGCGGACGTCATCGCGAGCAAGCTCGCTCCCACAGGGGCATCTCCAAATCCTGTGGCGAGGGAGCTTGCTCCCGCTCGGCTGCGCAGCAGTCGTCGCTTTTAGGGCCGCTTCGCGACCCAGCGGGAGCAAGCTCCCTAGCCACGGACAACCCAGCACAAAAAAGGGCATACCGATTCATCGGTATGCCCTTTTTGATTGCCGCTTTCTTCCCCCTAGCCGAGGTACTCCGCAGCAATTACGGGTTGACGCTGTCTTTCAGGAATTTGCCTGGTTTGAAGGCAACGGTGTTGCTGGCCTTGATCTTCACCGGCTCACCGGTCTGTGGGTTTTTGCCAGTGCGGGCGCCGCGGTGGCGTTGCAGGAAAGTGCCGAAGCCCACCAGGGTGACACTGTCCTTGCGATGCAGGGCACCGGTGATTTCTTCGAGGACGGCGTTGAGGACGCGGTTGGCTTGTTCTTTGGTGAGGTCTGCTTTTTCCGCGATGGCGGCGGCGAGTTCTGGTTTACGCATGAATGAAGCCCCTTTGACGTTTTTTTTGTTGTTATGTCCGTGCCGTTCTCTTTGGAACAGCCCCTAAGGCGCCGCAGGCTCTACTCTGCGGCAGACGGGAGTGAGGATGGCACGGTGCCGAAAACGGCGCCAGTGGCCGGGCGACCTTTGTGGGACCAAAAGTAGGGTTTTTGCGACAGAACGACCAGTATTTACGCCAGCAGGGGTGGAAGTTCCTTGTTCAGTGCCAGTTTCTCCATCACCGCCGCACCTGTCAGCGCGTAGCCCAGCAGATTGCCTTGAGCGTCGCGGCATAGTGCCTTGATATCCGCGCCCTGCCCTTCGACACTCCACACGCCCTCGCTGCCTCGCGGGGGTGGCGACACCACCAGTGGGCACACCGGAGTTTTTACGGTAATCGGCATGGCGCCGTAGCTGACGGCCGTCGGCTTGCCGGCCAGGGTCTGGGCCAGGGCGCGGGCACAGCTCATCAGCGGCATGACATACAGCAGGTTCAAGCCGTCGACCTCGGCGCAGTCACCCAGGGCGTAAATGTTGGCGTGGGAGGTTTTCAGGTGGCGGTCGACCACGACGCCGCGGTTGACCACCAGGCCCGCCGCGGCTGCCAGATCGATGCGTGGGCGCAGGCCGATGGCCGAAACCACCAGGTCGCAGGCGATCACCTGGCCGTCGGACAGGTGCGCCTCCAGCCCGTCGGCGACCTTCTGCAAGCGGTTGAGCACCGGGCCCAGGTGGAAACGCGCGCCAAGGCCTTCCAGCCCAGCCTGGACCGCTGCGGCAGCGGCCGGGTGCAACAGCGTCGGCATGACTTGCTCGCACGGCGCCACCAGCTGCACTTCGTAGCCACCCAGGCTCAGGTCGTTGGCGAACTCGCAGCCGATCAGGCCAGCGCCGAGCAACAACACCCGGCGCTTGCCGGTGGCCGCGGCCCTGAAGCGTGCATAGTCTTCCAGGTCGTTGATCGGGAAAATCAGCTCCGCCGCATCGCCCTGCACCGGTACGCGCACGATTTCGGCGCCCCAGGCCAGGATCAGGTCACGGTAGTTCACCGCTTCTTCGCCGATCCACAGCCGTTTGTGGCCCGGATCGATGCCGCTGATACGGGTGTGGGTGCGTACTTCGGCCTTGAGTTGCTCGGCCATCGCGCCCGGTTCGGCCATGCTCAGGCCGTCGGCATCCTTGTTTTTTCCAAAACCTGTGGAGAGCATCGGCTTGGAATACGAGCGACCGTCGTCCGCGGTGATCAGCAGCAACGGGGTTTCGCTATCGAGCTTGCGAAACTCCCGGGCCAGGTTGTAACCGGCCAGCCCAGTACCGACGATGACGACAGGTGCACTCATGTTGCTCTCCATTTGATGCTCTCCATGCAGGTGAGGAACGATCAGTTGATTTCGATCATTTCGAAATCCATTTTGCCGACGCCGCAGTCCGGGCACAGCCAGTCTGCCGGTACGTCCTCCCAGCGAGTGCCGGGCGCGATGCCATCATCCGGCCAGCCGTCAGCTTCGTTGTAGATCAGGCCGCAGACGATACATTGCCACTTCTTCATTCCAATACTTCCTCAAGATGTCAGGCCTTGGCCGGTATTTTCCGGCTCAGGGCCGTTTTGTACTGATCGGTCGCGACAGATGCAAGCACGATCAGCCGGGCAGGCGGCCGGGCCAGTCAAAACCGGCGACCGACATGGTAAGCTCGCGGCCTCATTTGCTGCCATTCAAGACCTCTGTGCCGCATACAAATTCGATATTTCCAACACTCCAATGGCTGCCCCAGCCCCTGCTGTCGCCCCGGCCCGATGCGGGTGTCCTCGACTGGCTGTTCGACGAAGGCTCCCTGACCCGGCGCCTCACACGTCTGTCGGACGGCCATTTCAGCGTAACGCCGTTGTTCGAAGGCTGGCAGCCATTGCGCACCGACGAATGCGCGGCTCTGGACCTGGCCGAGGGCAGCGAGGGCTGGGTGCGCGAGGTATATCTGCGCGGCCGCGACCAGCCTTGGGTGTTCGCCCGCAGTGTGGCGGCGCGCAGCGCCTTGCAGGGTGACGGCTTGCAGATGGACGAACTGGGTAGCCGTTCCCTGGGGGAGTTGCTGTTTTGCGACCAGGCATTCCAGCGCCGAGCCATCGAGGTCTGCCATTACCCCGACGCCGGGTTGCCGGAAGAAGTGCGCGCCAGCGGGCTGTGGGGTCGCCGCTCACGTTTCGACCGCGGTGCGTTGAGCGTGCTGGTGGCGGAAATTTTTCTGCCGCGCCTGTGGACCGTCGCCCGCGCCTATTCGGAGAACTTCTGATGTACGTGCAACTGCTCAAATCCTTGAATCGCCTGAATCCACGGGCGTGGGACTTCGTGCAACTGACCCGTATGGACAAGCCCATTGGCATCTACCTGCTGCTGTGGCCGACGTTGTGGGCGCTGTGGATTGCCGGTGAAGGCTCACCGTCCATCGCCAACGTGGTGATCTTCGTCCTCGGCGTGGTGCTGACCCGCGCTGGCGGCTGTGTGATCAATGACTGGGCCGACCGCAAGGTGGACGGTCACGTCAAGCGCACCGAGCAGCGCCCGCTGGTGAGCGGCAAGATCAGTTCGAAAGAGGCGCTGGTGTTCTTCGCCGTGCTGATGAGCGTGAGTTTCCTGCTGGTGCTGTGCACCAACGCTCCGACTATCCTGCTCTCCCTCGGTGGCCTGGCGCTGGCGTTCAGTTACCCGTTCATGAAGCGCTATACCTACTACCCGCAAGTGGTCCTGGGCGCGGCGTTCTCCTGGGGCATGCCGATGGCGTTCACCGCCGAAACCGGTCATCTGCCGGCCGCCGCCTGGTTGCTGTACATCGCCAACCTGCTGTGGACGGTGGGCTACGACACCTATTACGCGATGACCGACCGGGACGATGACCTGCGCATTGGCGTGAAGTCCACGGCGATCCTGTTTGGCGATGCCGACCGGGTGATCATCCTGACGTTGCAAGGCCTGGCCTTGGGCTGCCTGCTGCTGGCCGGGTCGAAATTCCAACTCGGCGGCTGGTTCCACCTGGGGCTGGTGGCCGCTGCCGCATGCTTCGCCTGGGAGTTCTGGTACACCCGTGACCGGGACCGGATGCGCTGCTTCAAGGCGTTCCTGCACAACCACTGGGCCGGGTTGGCGATTTTCGTGGGGATTGTGCTGGATTACGCGTTGCGTTGATTCCCCTTGTGGCGAGGGAATTTATGTGGGAGCAAGGCTTGCCCGCGATGAAGGCGCTGCGGTCTCTTAGAAATCGAGGTGCCTGTTTCGCGAGCAAGCTTTGCTCCCACATAAACCCCCTCGCCACAGATGATCTGTCGTTACCTTGGTGGAAATATTTCAGTCAGGGCTTGGCGACCTTCCAGGCACCGTCCATTTTGCCGTCGCCAGTCATGTCTCCGGCCTTCTTGTCCATCACGAAGGTATACAGCGGCATACCCTGATAGGCCCACTGCATTGAGTCATCATCACGCTTGATCACGGTCCAGTCACCCATGGATTTATCACCCGCCTCAGCCATCAGCGGTGGCCAATTGGCTGCACACTTGTCATTGCACGCCGACTTGCCGGCCGAGTCCTTGGCGAAGGTGTAAAGCGTCATGCCCTTATGGTCGGTGAACATACCGTCCTTTTCCATCGCAGGATCGGCTGCCATCGCCAATCCAGGCAGCGTCAGGGCAGCAGCCATCAGCAGGGCTTTGAAAGAAACAGTCATTTGTTTCATGGAAACCTTCCTTTGTAGTTGTCAGAATTCGGACTGAGAAGCTTAGTCCAGGATCCCTTTCACCGCCGCCCCCCGAAATAACTGTCACACGACTGCAATAATTCCGTTATCTAATGCGGCGCAAGACAGTTAAATGACAAGAGGATTACCCCATGGTTGGCAGGAGCATTCTGATCGTCGACGACGAGGCGCCCATCCGCGAGATGATCGCCGTTGCGTTGGAGATGGCCGGCTATGACTGCATGGAAGCAGAAAACTCTCAACAGGCCCACGCCATCATCGTCGACCGCAAGCCCGACCTGATCCTGCTGGACTGGATGCTGCCCGGCACTTCGGGCATCGAACTGGCGCGGCGGCTCAAGCGCGACGAGCTGACCGGCGATATTCCGATCATCATGCTCACCGCCAAGGGCGAAGAGGACAACAAGATCCAGGGCCTGGAAGTCGGCGCCGACGACTACATCACCAAGCCGTTTTCCCCACGGGAGCTGGTGGCGCGTCTGAAAGCCGTGCTGCGACGCGCCGGACCGACGGATGGCGAAGCCCCCATCGAAGTCGGTGGCCTGCTGCTCGACCCGATCAGCCATCGCGTGACCATCGACGGCAAACCCGCCGAAATGGGCCCGACCGAATACCGCTTGCTGCAATTTTTCATGACTCACCAGGAACGTGCCTACACCCGCGGCCAACTGTTGGACCAGGTCTGGGGCGGCAACGTCTATGTCGAGGAGCGCACCGTGGACGTGCATATCCGGCGCCTGCGCAAGGCCCTCGGCGATGCCTATGAAAATCTGGTACAAACCGTGCGCGGCACCGGTTATCGTTTTTCGACCAAGGCCTGATCCGAGCCCTTACCGCCCGACAAAGCTGACAAGGACGCGCGTCACGTGAACCAAAACTGGCATGGCACCCTGATTCGCCACATGTTGTTGCTGGTGACCGGCTGTTTGCTGATCGGCCTGATCAGTGGTTATTACGGTTGGAGCCTGGCCGCGGGCCTGGGGCTTTACCTGGCCTGGACACTCAAGCAATTGCTGCGCCTGCATGAATGGCTGCGCCTGCACCAACCCGACGAAGCGCCGCCCGACGGCTATGGCCTGTGGGGTGAGGTGTTCGACAGCATCTACCACCTGCAACGGCGCGACCAGCGCGTTCGCGGGCGCCTGCAGGCGGTGATCGACCGGGTCCAGGAGTCCACCGCCGCGCTGAAAGACGCGGTGATCATGCTCGACAGCGACGGCAACCTGGAGTGGTGGAACCGCGCCGCCGAGACCCTGCTGGGCCTCAAGACGCCACAGGACAGCGGCCAGCCGGTGACCAACCTGGTGCGTCATCCGCGCTTCAAGGAATATTTCGAGCAGGCCAATTACGCCGAGCCGCTGGAGATCCCTTCGCCCACCAATGATCGGCTACGCATCCAGCTGTACATCACTCGCTATGGCAACAATGAGCACTTGATGCTGGTGCGCGACGTCACGCGTATCCATCAGCTGGAACAGATGCGCAAGGACTTCATCGCCAACGTTTCCCACGAACTGCGCACGCCGTTGACGGTGATCTGTGGTTATCTGGAAACCCTGCTCGACAACGTCGAGGAGGTGAACCCGCGCTGGAGCCGGGCCTTGCAACAGATGCACCAGCAAAGCGGGCGCATGCAGACCCTGCTCAACGACTTGTTGCTGCTGGCGAAGCTGGAAGCCACCGACTACCCGTCGGACAACCAGCCAGTGCCCATCGACGACCTGCTGCAAATCATTGTCGAAGATGCGCAGGAACTGTCCGGCCCCAAGCAGCAGACCATCACCCTGGAGGCCGACCCGGCCGTGCAGCTCAAAGGCAGCGAGGCGGAACTGCGCAGTGCGTTTTCCAACCTGGTGTTCAACGCGGTCAAGTACACGCCGGAGCAAGGCCGCATCCATGTGCGCTGGTGGGGCGATGAGCAAGGCGCGCACCTGAGCGTGCGCGATTCAGGCATTGGCATCGACAGCAAGCACCTGCCGCGCCTGACCGAACGTTTCTACCGCGTCGACTCCAGCCGCAACTCCAATACCGGGGGTACCGGGCTGGGCCTGGCCATCGTCAAACACGTCCTGCTGCGCCACCGCGCCCGCATGGAAATCAGCAGCGTACCCGGCCATGGCAGCACCTTTACCTGCCATTTCGCTCCGACCCAGGTGGTTCGCGCACGCCTCGCCCGCCCCGCTGATTAAGCCCGCCCCCTAGGCAATCGCCGAGTCAGCCGCTACATTGGCTGACTTGCGCCTGCCTTTTCAGGCGCTCACTTTCAATTCCTACGACTATACGGAACCCGCAAAACTCCATCATGGACCCTTCCCCTGGCTTGTCCCTCGTTACACTCTTCGCCGAATTCGGCATGATTCTTTTTGCTCTGATCCTGGTTTTGCTCAACGGTTTTTTCGTTGCGGCCGAATTCGCCATGGTCAAGTTGCGCTCGACCCGGGTCGAAGCCATTGCCGAGCAGAACGGCTGGCGCGGGCACATCCTGCGCACCGTTCATAGCCAGCTCGACGCCTACCTGTCGGCGTGCCAGTTGGGTATCACCCTGGCCTCCCTGGGGCTGGGCTGGGTCGGTGAGCCGGCGTTCGCCCACATCCTCGAGCCGCTGCTGGGCGCTGTCGGCGTACAGTCGCCGGAAGTGATCAAGGGCGTGTCGTTCTTCACCGCGTTCTTCATCATTTCGTACCTGCACATCGTGGTCGGTGAACTGGCGCCCAAATCCTGGGCCATTCGCAAACCCGAGCTGCTGTCGCTGTGGACCGCCGTGCCGCTGTACCTGTTCTACTGGGCCATGTACCCGGCGATCTACCTGCTCAACGCCAGCGCCAACGCCATTTTGCGCATCGCCGGCCAAGGCGAGCCCGGCCCGCATCACGAACACCATTACAGCCGCGAAGAACTGAAGCTGATCCTGCACTCCAGCCGTGGCCAGGACCCGAGCGACCAAGGCATGCGCGTGCTGGCCTCGGCCGTGGAAATGGGCGAGCTGGAAGTGGTGGACTGGGCCAACTCCCGGGAGGACCTGGTGACGCTGGAGTTCAACGCGCCGCTCAAGGAAATCCTGGCGATGTTCCGTCGCCACAAGTTCAGCCGTTACCCGGTGTATGACAGCGAGCGCCAGGAGTTCGTCGGCCTGCTGCACATCAAGGACCTGCTGCTGGAACTGGCGGCCCTGGATCACATTCCCGAGTCGTTCAACCTGGCCGAACTGACCCGGCCGCTGGAGCGCGTGTCGCGGCACATGCCGCTGTCGCAATTGCTGGAGCAGTTCCGCAAGGGCGGCTCGCACTTCGCCCTGGTCGAGGAAGCCGACGGCAACATCATCGGCTACCTGACCATGGAAGACGTGCTGGAAGTGCTGGTGGGCGACATCCAGGACGAACACCGCAAGGCCGAACGCGGCATCCTGGCCTACCAGCCGGGCAAGCTGCTGGTACGCGGTGATACGCCGCTGTTCAAGGTAGAGCGCCTGCTGGGGATCGACCTGGACCACATCGAAGCCGAAACCCTGGCCGGGCTGGTCTATGAAACCCTCAAGCGCGTGCCGGAAGAGGAAGAAGTACTGGAAGTCGAAGGCCTGCGGATCATCATCAAGAAGATGAAAGGGCCGAAGATCATCCTGGCGAAGGTGTTGATGCTCGATTGAGTATCAGCCCGTTCCGGCGAGCCGGTGGCAAAGCTGTGGGAGCAAAGCTTGCTCGCGATACAGGCGACTCGATTCTGAAAGACCGAGTCGCTTTCATCGCGGGCAAGCCTTGCTCCCACAGATAAATCCCTCCACCACAAAAGCTCCTTCGCATCTGCAGAAGCTACTGCTTGCCCACCGCAAAGTTGGGCAGGTCGCCCACCGGTTGATTGAACTGGTAGGGAATCGACACCAGCCCCAAGCCGGTATTGCGCTGCACCACGAAATGCAGGTGCGGGCCTGAGCTGTTGCCGGTATTGCCCGACAACGCCAACGGCGCGCCCACCCCGACCCGCTGCCCTTCCCGTACGCTCACCGAGCCTTTCTGCAAGTGCAGGTAGACGCCCATGGTCCCGTCATCGTGCAGCACCCGCACGAAGTTGCCCGAAGGGTCGTCCCCACGACCGGTCTGCTCGTTTTCGGTCTTGATGACCACGCCACCCCGCGCCGCGATGATCGGCGTGCCCACGGGCATGGCAATGTCCATGGCGTAGCGGTTCTTCGGGCCGTAATGGCTGTACTGGCCGTTGGCACCCTGGCTCAGCCGGAACGGCCCGCCACGCCACGGCAACGGGTACTGATAGGCCTGTGCCGCGCCTGCGGGGTCGCCCAGGGAATATTCGAACCTTGGGGTGTAGACCAGCGGCCTCCCGGGCGCAGTGGCCGTGAGCAGCGCCAGGCGCAGGTTGCTGCGTGCCGGCAGTACCCGACGAATCGGCCGGCTCGGCGCCCCGCTGACGTTGCGCAGCCCGGCGAAACTCAACTCGATCTCCACCGGCGCATACAAATCGTTGCGCACGAACACCGCGTCCGCGCCGTTCTGTTTCTTGATATCGAGGAATACCTGTCGCTCCAGGCGCTCGACCATGCGGTCGCGGAACACGAACACCTGGGCGCCCTTGCTGGGGCGGTCGCTATAGGACACCACGCCATTGGCATCGGTGGATTTGTAGATCGTCATGGCCACGGCCGAGGTGGAGGCCAGGACAAGACCACAGGCAAACAGCAGGGGTGCGAGCATGGGTAAGGGTTCTGTCGAAAAATGAAGGCCTGCACAGCAGCCTAGCAGCTGGGATGGACCAGCGTAGTCGACGGATGTTTCAAAATGGGTGGGCAGATGAGGCTGTGTCGAGACCGATGGCCCCATCGCGAGCAGGCTCGCTCCCACACTAGATCTGTTGTGGACACAAATTTTGTGGACAACTGAGATCACTGTGGGAGCGAGCCTGCTCGCGATAGCGGACTCAAGGGCGCCGCCGAATCAGGCGCCAGGTACGAAGTGCTTCTGCGCGGTGCCGCGGGCGATCAGGCGGGAGATGTAGTCGAGTTTCTGCGGGTCTTTGTCGACGAAGCGGAACGTCAATTGCAGCCACTCGCTGTCGGGCGTCTGCTCATGGGCGACGATGGCGTGCAGGTAGCCGTTGAGACGCGCGGTTTCGGCGTTGTCGCCCTGCTCCATGTCCAGCACTGCGCTTTCGAGCACTTGTGGCAGGGTCTCGCTGCGCTTGACCACCAGCAGCGCTTCCTTGAGGCTCAGGGCCTTGATCACGCATTGCTGGGTGCCGCTGGACAGGCGCAACTGGCCTTGGCCACGGTTGGTCGTCGAAGCGGCGGCTACCGGTGCCTTGACGGGTGGGCTGTTGAGCAGGCCACGGGCCGGGGTAGCAGCGGCGGGAGCGGGGGCAGCAGCCGGCTTGGCAAAAGGATTCACCACAGGCGCCGAAGCGACCGCCGCCACCGCAGCCTTGCCGCCCGTCAGGGCGCTTAGGGAGTCATTGCCGAACGCCGAGTTCATCTTGGTCGGGGCACTGTTCATCAGCGTGTCGAGCTTGCCGACCTTATGCAGGGCCTGCTTGACCTTGGTCAGCAGCTGCTCGTTGGTGAACGGCTTGCTGACATAACCGGAGACGCCGGCCTGGATCGCCTGGACCACGTTTTCCTTGTCGCCGCGGCTGGTGACCATCACGAACGGCATGCCCTTGAGGTTGTCCTGCTGGCGGCACCAGGTCAGCAGTTCCAGGCCGGACATTTCCGGCATTTCCCAATCGCACAGCACCAGGTCGAACGCCTCTCGAGCCAGCAGGGCCTGGGCTTTCTTGCCGTTCACCGCGTCTTCGATGCGCACGCCCGGGAAGTAGTTGCGCAGGCACTTCTTCACCAGGTCACGAATGAACGAAGCATCGTCCACGACCAACACACTGACCTTACTCATCCAGATACACCTCTAAAAAATCCCGGCAAGCATACCGCTTTTACTGATGGCACATTGCCAAAAACCTTCAGTCACGCCGGGACTTTTCGTTCGCGGGGTGCTGCTTTCGATTAAAAAAAACCCAAAAAAAAGCCCGACCAGAAGGCCGGGCGCTTTTCTTGGCAATCTTACTTATCGTCAGTTTCGCCCGGAACATTAGCAGTTTCGGACGGGGTGCCCTCAACTTCTTCCTTCATGCGCTTGAGCCCCAGATGCCGCACATCGGTGCCGCGCACCAGGTAGATGACAAGTTCCGAGATGTTGCGCGCATGATCGCCGATACGCTCCAGAGAACGCAGCACCCAGATGATGCTCAACACCCGCGAGATAGAGCGCGGATCTTCCATCATGTAAGTCGCCAGCTCGCGCAGGGCGGTCTTGTATTCGCGGTCGATGATCTTGTCGTACTGGGCCACCGACAGTGCCAGGTCGGCGTCGAAGCGGGCAAAGGCGTCCAGTGCATCGCGGACCATGTTGCGCACCTGGTCGCCAATGTGGCGAACCTCGACGTAACCGCGCGGCGCCTCGCCTTCTTCGCACAACTGAATGGCACGACGGGCGATCTTGGTGGCTTCGTCGCCGATTCGCTCAAGATCGATCACCGACTTGGAGATGCTGATGATCAGGCGCAGGTCAGAAGCCGCCGGCTGTCGACGGGCCAGGATACGCAGGCACTCCTCGTCGATGTTGCGCTCCATCTGGTTGATCTGGTCATCGATTTCACGCACCTGCTGGGCCAGGCCGGAGTCGGCCTCGATCAGCGCGGTCACCGCGTCGTTGACCTGCTTTTCCACCAGCCCGCCCATGGCCAGCAAGTGACTGCGCACTTCCTCAAGCTCAGCGTTGAACTGTGCGGAAATGTGGTGAGTAAGGCCTTCCTTCGAAATCATCTTGTTCGCTCCGCGAAAGTTGCAAGCTTCAAGCTGCAAGCTTCAAGCAGTTAAATGTTGATCCTGATAGCGCAGTGCGGCTATGCAGCAGCCTCGACTAGCCGTAACGACCGGTGATGTAGTCCTCGGTCTGTTTCTTGGCCGGATTGGTGAACAGGGTATCGGTGTCGCCGAATTCCACCAGTTTGCCCATGTACATGAACGCCGTGTAGTCGGAAACCCGCGCCGCCTGTTGCATGTTGTGGGTCACGATGACGATGGTGAACTTGGACTTGAGCTCGTAGATCAGTTCTTCGACTTTCAGCGTCGAGATCGGGTCCAGGGCCGAGCAAGGTTCGTCGAGCAGCAGCACTTCCGGCTCCACGGCGATGGTGCGGGCGATCACCAGACGCTGCTGCTGACCGCCGGACAGACCGAGGGCCGATTCATGCAGACGGTCCTTGACCTCATCCCACAGCGCCGCGCCCTTGAGGGCCCATTCCACGGCTTCGTCGAGGATGCGCTTCTTGTTGATGCCCTGGATGCGCAAGCCGTAGACCACGTTCTCGTAGATGGTTTTCGGGAACGGGTTGGGCTTCTGGAACACCATGCCCACGCGACGACGCAACTCGGCCACGTCTTCGCCCTTGCGGTAGATGTTGTTGCCGTAGAGGTTGATTTCCCCTTCGACACGGCAGCCGTCCACCAGGTCGTTCATGCGGTTGAAGGTGCGCAGCAAGGTCGACTTGCCGCAGCCCGACGGGCCGATGAACGCGGTGACGCGCTGTTTCGGGATATTCAGGCTGACGTCATACAGCGCCTGCTTGTCGCCGTAGAACAGGTTCAGGCCGGGCACTTCGATGGCGACGGTTTCCTGAGCCAGGTCCAGGCTCTGCTTGTCGCGGCCCAGGGCCGACATGTTGATGCCGTGTGTGTGTGCTTCGTGTTGCATGGGAGGCTCCCTGTGCTAACAAATTCGGTTCGGTTGGCCACTGAGCGGCCATGCCAATCTGTGTATGTGTCTGTGTGGGAGCGAGCCTGCTCGCGATTCAGGCGACTCGGTCTGGCTTTGAACCGAGGTGATGCCATCGCGAGCAGGCTCGCTCCCACAGAAAATCAATGTGCAATCAACTATCCAGTGCCTTGTACTTCTCGCGCAGGTGGTTACGGATCCACACCGCCGACAGGTTGAGCGTGGCGATCACCAGCACCAGCAGCAGCGCCGTGGCGTACACCAGCGGTCGCGCCGCTTCGACGTTCGGGCTCTGGAAGCCCACGTCATAGATATGGAAGCCCAGGTGCATGATCTTCTGGTCCAGGTGCAGGTACGGGTAGTTGCCGTCCAGCGGTAGCGACGGCGCCAGTTTCACCACGCCTACCAGCATCAACGGCGCCACTTCACCGGCAGCACGGGCCACGGCGAGGATCATGCCGGTCATCATCGCCGGGCTCGCCATGGGCAGGACGATTTTCCACAGGGTCTCGGCCTTGGTCGCGCCGAGGGCCAGGGAGCCTTCGCGCACGGTACGCGGGATCCGCGCCAGGCCTTCCTCGGTGGCCACGATCACCACCGGCACCGCCAGCAGCGCCAGGGTCAGGGATGCCCAAAGCAGGCCCGGGGTGCCGAAGGTCGGCGCCGGCAAGGCCTCGGGGAAGAACAGGCGGTCAACCGAACCACCCAGCACGTAGACGAAGAAGCCCAGGCCAAACACACCGTAGACGATGGCCGGAACACCCGCCAGGTTGTTCACCGCGATGCGGATCAGGCGGGTCATCGGGCCTTGGCGGGCGTATTCACGTAGGTAGACCGCCGCCAGCACGCCGAACGGCGTCACGATCATCGCCATGATCAGGGTCATCATCACGGTGCCGAAAATCGCCGGGAAGATGCCACCTTCAGTGTTGGCTTCACGCGGGTCGTCGCTGAGGAATTCCCAGACCTTGCTGACGTAGAAACCCATCTTGGTGAACGTCCCCATGCCGTTTGGCTGGTAGGCGTGCACCACTTTGCCGATTTCGATTTCCACTTCCTTGCCGTTGGCATCGCGGGCGGTCAGGCTGTCGCGATTGAACTGCGCATGCAGGTCGGCCAGGCGCGCTTCGATATCCTTGTAGCGGGCATTGAGTTCGGCACGCTCGCTTTCCAGGTCCGCCTGGGCAGAAGCGTCGAGCTTGCCGTCCAGTTCCAGTTTGCGACCGTGCAGACGGATGCGTTCCAGGCCGGCGTTGATTGCACCGATGTCGACTTTTTCCAGGGTCTTGAGCTCGGAGGCCAACTGGTTGACGCGCTCTACGCGAGCCTGCAGTTGCGGCCAGGCGGCCTCGCCTTCGGCGATGACCTTGCCGTCTTCCTTGACGTTGACCAGGTAGCCGTAGAAGTTGCCCCACTCACGACGCTCGATGGCCATCAGCTCCGGCGGCGTGGTCTGGTTGGTCAGCCAGTCGCCAACGATCCAGGTGAAGTCGGTGCCGTTCAGGTCCCGGTTGCCAACCTTGATCAGTTCGCGGGTCATGAACTCGGGGCCTTCGTCGGGCACCGGCAGGCCAGCGCTTTTCAGGCGCTCACGAGGCACTTCTTCCTTCTGCACGACTTCGCCGACCACCAGGTGCGCAGGCATTCCCGGCACGTTGTAGCTAGCGTGGACCAGGTCCGCCGGCCAGAAGTGGCCCAGGCCGCGCACGGCGATCACCGCCAGCAGGCCAATGGTCATGATGACCGCGATGGACACCGCGCCGCCGCTGATCCAGACGCCGGGGGCGCCGCTCTTGAACCATCCTTTCAGGGAGTTCTGTTTCACAGACTTCTACCTTTGTTAAAGCGACGAATATTTCTTGCGCAGACGCTGACGGATCAGCTCGGCGAGGGTGTTCATGACGAAGGTGAACAACAGCAGCACCAGGGCCGACAGGAACAGCACGCGGTAATGGCTGCCGCCGACTTCCGACTCAGGCATCTCCACCGCCACGTTGGCCGCCAGGGTGCGCAGGCCTTCGAACAGGTTCATTTCCATGACCGGCGTGTTACCGGTGGCCATCAGCACGATCATGGTCTCGCCCACCGCACGGCCCATGCCGATCATCAGCGCCGAGAAGATGCCGGGGCTGGCGGTGAGGATCACCACGCGGGTCATGGTCTGCCACGGCGTGGCACCGAGGGCCAGGGAGCCCAGGGTCAAGCCGCGCGGCACGCTGAACACGGCGTCTTCGGCGATGGAGTAGATGTTCGGGATCACCGCGAAACCCATCGCCAGGCCGACCACCAGGGCGTTGCGCTGGTCGTAGGTGATGCCCAGGTCATGGGAGATCCACATGCGCATGTCGCCGCCGAAGAACCAGGCTTCCATGTACGGGCTCATGTACAGCGAGAGCCAGCCCACGAACAGGATCACCGGGATCAGCAGGGCGCTTTCCCAGCCGTCCGGCACTCTCAGGCGAATGGATTCCGGCAGCCGGCTGAAGACGAAACCGGCGACCAGGATGCCAATTGGCAGCAACATCAGCAGGCTGAAAATACCCGGCAGGTGCCCTTCGACGTACGGCGCCAGGAACAGGCCGGCGAAGAACCCGAGGATCACCGTCGGCATCGCTTCCATCAGCTCGATCACCGGTTTGACCTTGCGGCGCATGCCCGGGGCCATGAAGTAGGCGGTGTAGATCGCGGCGGCAATGGCCAGCGGCGCAGCCAGCAACATCGCGTAGAACGCCGCTTTCAGGGTGCCAAAGGTCAGCGGCGAAAGACTCATCTTGGGTTCGAAGTCGGTGTTGGCGGCGGTCGATTGCCAGACGTACTTGGGTTCGTCGTAGTTTTCGTACCAGACCTTGCTCCACAACGCGCTCCACGACACTTCCGGGTGCGGATTGTCCAGCGTCAAGGGTTGCAGCTTGCCGCCCTGTTCAACGATCAGGCGGTTGGCCCGTGGCGATATGCCGAACAGGCCCTGGCCGTCGACCACCTGGTCCACCAGCAGAGTACGGTGGGCGGTGCTGTGGAACACGCCAAGCTTGCCGGCGGCGTCGAGCGCAACAAAGCCTTTGCGACGTTCTTCGGCGCTGATCTCGACGATGGGCGTGCTGCCCATCTGGAAGGTACGAATCTGTTTGAAGCGCAACTCGCCGTCCGGATCACGGGCCATGAACCACTGGGCCAGGCCGCCCTTGGAGTCGCCGATGATCAGCGAAATCCCGCCCACCAGCTGGGTGGCGGCGGTGACTTGGGCGTCGGCGTTCTCGAGCAGTTTGTAGCGGCCATTGAGGCTCTTGTCCCGCAGGCTGAACACATCGGCCTGGGCACGTCCGTTGACCACATACAGCCATTGCTGGCGCGGGTCGACGAAGATGTTCTTCACCGGCTCAGTCATCTGCGGCAGGTCGATACGCGTCTGCTCGCTGGTGACCTCACCGGTCATCATGTTTTCTTCGCTGGTGAGCGACAGCACTTGCAGCTGGGCACCGCTGGAACCGGCCAGCAGCAGGGTCGAATCGGTGGCGTTGAGGCTGACATGTTCCAGGGCCAAGCCCTGTTCGTTCAACGCGATCGGCGTCTCGCCGTAAGGATATTCGACGGCGGGCGAGATGGTTTTCTTGCCGTCCGGGTAGCTGACCTTATAGGTGTGACGGAATACCAAAGCCTGGCCGTTGGACAGGCCGATCGCCACCAGTGGGCTGCCGGGCTGGTCTTCGCCAATGGCCGTCACGCTGGCGCCAGCCGGAATCGGCAGGTCGACGCGGCGCAGTTCGGCACCGCTGTCGAGGTCGTAGAACAGCGCCTGGCCCTTGTCGGAAACCCGCATGGCCACTTGGTTCTGTTCTTCGATGGCGATCATCAGCGGCTTGCCGGCATCTTGCATCCAGGCCGGGGTGATCGAGTCCTTGGCCTCCAGGTCCGCGCCCTGGAACAGGGGCAGCACGACGTAGGCCAGGAAGAAGAAGATCAACGTAATGGCGGCGAGGACGGCGAGGCCGCCGACCAGCACGTACCAGCGGGTCAGGCGATCCTTGAGCGCGCGAATGCGGCGCTTGCGTTGCAGCTCAGGCGTATTGAAGTCAATGCGCTTGGGAGGGGAAGTCGTAGTCATTGTGGAATTGGCCAGATCATTCATGCGCACACCCTAGCGATCCTGTATGACAGAAAGATGACAATGCAGTGACGCAACAAATCCGCCGCCAGCAGAAAGCGGCAGCGGACAGGAATTTGGGTTGTGGGAGCAACCTTCACTCCCACAGGAGTCCGGGCGTTGGCCCGGGCTCAGGTATTACTTCTTGGCGACGTTGCCGCCTTCTTGCAGACCCAGGTCAGCCAGTGCCTTGGCGGCTACTTTGGCTGGCAGCGGGATGTAGCCGTCCTTGACCACGACTTCCTGGCCTTGCTTGGACAGGATCAGCTTCACGAACTCGGCTTCCAGCGGGGCCAGAGGCTTGTTCGGTGCCTTGTTGACGTAAACGTAGAGGAAGCGCGACAGCGGGTACTTGCCGTTCAGGGCGTTTTCTTCGGTGTCTTCGATGAACTCGCCACCTTCTTTCTTGGCCAGGGCAACGGTTTTCACGCTGGCGGTCTTGTAGCCGATACCCGAGTAGCCAACGCCGTTGAGCGAGCTGCTGATCGACTGTACAACCGAGGCCGAGCCAGGCTGTTCATTGACGTTGGACTTGTAGTCACCTTTGCACAGGGCTTCTTCTTTGAAGTAGCCGTAGGTGCCGGACACCGAGTTACGACCGAACAACTGGACTGGCTTGTTGGCCAGGTCACCGGTCACGCCCAGGTCGCCCCAGGTCTTGACGTCAGCCTTGGCGCCGCACAGACGAGTGGAGGAGAAAATCGCATCAACCTGAGCCATGGTCAGGCCTTTGATCGGGTTGTCCTTGTGTACGAATACCGCCAGGGCGTCCACGGCAACCGGGATGGCGGTAGGCTTGTAACCGTATTTGGTTTCGAAAGCCTGCAGCTCGTTGTCCTTCATCTTGCGGCTCATCGGGCCCAGGTTGGAGGTGCCTTCGGTGAGCGCGGGTGGCGCGGTGGAAGAACCGGCAGCCTGAATCTGGATGTTTACGTTCGGGTATTCTTTCTTGTAGTTCTCAGCCCACAAGGTCATCAGGTTGGCCAGGGTATCGGAGCCGACGCTGGACAGGTTGCCCGATACACCAGTGGTCTTGGTGTAGCTCGGGATCGCAGGGTCAACAGCGGCCACCGCGTTGGCAGTCGCAACGCCAGCAGCGACAAAAGTCATTGCCGCCATCAAACGCTTCAGTTTCATGCCTTACTCCTAGCAGATAGGGTGTGTTAAGTCGGCCAAGTATCGGTAAGCCGTGTGAACACTCTATGGCTGAAATATGACAATTGGATGAAAGGCCAGTATCGAGTTTTACAAAATGATTCGTGACGCCCTCTTCGCGAGCAGGCTCGCTCCCACAAGGGAATTGCGCTGCATGCAAAACCATGTGGGAGCGAGCCTGCTCGCGAAGGGGCCAGCACAGTGATGAAATAGTCCGGGCTTAGCGCCCCTTCTTCCAAAGATAACCGCCCACCACAATCCCGATCCCGCAGATGGCCGCCACGTAATACGCCGGCCCCATCGAGCTCTCTTTCAACAGCAGGGTCACGATCATCGGCGTCAACCCGCCGAAGATTGCATAGGCCAGGTTGTAGGAAAATGACAGGCCGCTGAAACGCACCACGGCCGGGAAGGCATTGACCATCACATAGGGCACCGCGCCGATGGTACCCACCAGCAAGCCACTCAAGGCATACAGCGGGAACAGCCACTCGGGGTGATCGAACAGGCAGTGGTAGAAGGTCCAGAAGGTGATCAACAGCAAACCGCTGCCGAAGACAAACACCCGGCCGGCGCCAAAACGGTCGGCCAGCACACCCGCACCGATGCAACCGAAACTCAGGAACACGATCGCCAGGCTGTTGGCCTGCAGCGCGGTGGTCGGACTGAAGTGGTACACCGTCTGCAGCACAGTCGGTGTCATCAGGATGACCACAATGACGCCGGCCGACAGCAGCCAGGTCAACAGCATGGAAATGGCGATGGCGCCGCGATGATCACGCAGCACGGCCCGCAGCGGCACTTCCTCGGCCAGGGCCTTGCGCAGTTGCAGCTCGGCGAACACTGGGGTTTCGTGCAACCAGCGGCGCAGGTACACCGAAAACAGCCCGAACACGCCACCCAGCAGGAACGGGATCCGCCAGGCGTAATCGGCCACTTCCACGGGTGTATAAATGCTGTTGATCGCCGTGGCGACCAGCGAACCCAACAAAATTCCCGCCGTCAGGCCGCAAGTCAGCGTGCCGCAGGCATAGCCGATGTGGCGCGCCGGAACGTGTTCGGAAACGAATACCCAGGCGCCCGGCACTTCTCCGCCGATGGCCGCGCCCTGGATCACCCGCATCAGCAACAGCAGGATGGGCGCCCACATGCCGATCTGCGCATAAGTGGGCAGCAGGCCCATGATCAGGGTCGGCACCGCCATCATGAAAATGCTCAGGGTGAACATCTTCTTGCGCCCCAGCAGGTCGCCGAAGTGGGCCATGACGATCCCGCCCAGCGGCCGGGCCAGGTAACCGGCGGCAAAAATGCCGAACGTCTGCATCAAGCGCAGCCACTCAGGCATTTCGGCAGGGAAGAACAATTTGCCGACCACGGTGGCAAAGAACACGAAAATGATGAAATCGTAGAACTCCAGCGCACCACCCAAGGCAGAAAGCGACAGGGTCTTGTAATCGTTGCGGGTCAGTGGACGTGCCGGTTGTGCGGGCGTCGCCGTGCTCGAAGGCGCAGTGGTCATGGCAAGGACTTCTCTTATAGTTGGTTCTGCAACCCTGTTAACACGGGTTGGGGGCCTGGGCAGGTCCGGCACGATAGCAAATTGTTCAAAAAAGCACATAGAGGTGCGTATTTGATAGTCAAAATCAGAACCGAGTGGTCGTCTCGACGTCTATCGCCCGATATACTCGCAACCTTGCAGTACTCTGTAAGGGGTTGCTGTGCGAAAACGTCGTTGGTGGTGTAGTACCAGAACCAGCCGGTTTCGCAGAGTTTCCCTTTGGCACGCCTTTACGAAAAACGTGACGAACGCAGTATGTTCGGGCTGAATCGTTTTTTACAAAGACGGCTATTCACCTGAAGTACAAGACAGCGTTACGGGTCAGAGGCACCCCCGGCATGATAGAGCTCGAACAAGAAGATCCAATCCCGCAAGGCGACCTGGCCCTGCAAATCACCGCGCTCCCTCGCGAGACCAACGGCTTCGGCGATATTTTCGGCGGCTGGCTGGTGTCCCAGATGGATCTGGCCGGCACCGCCATGGCCAGCAAAGTGGCCGGCGGACGCGTGGCCACCGTGGCGATCGATCGCATGGCGTTCCTCGTGCCGGTGGCAGTGGGCGCGCAGCTTTCCTTTTATACCCAGGCGCTGGAAATCGGCCGCAGTTCGATCCAGATGATGGTCGAAGTCTGGAGCGACGACCCGCTGTCCAGTGAATGGCGCAAGGTGACCGAGGCGGTATTTGTCTTCGTCGCCATCGACGGCAGCGGTCGCACCCGCTCGGTTCCGCCGCGCGCCCGTTAAACACGACGGCCGTTTTGCGGTCCATTGCAGTCCCTGTTCCCGAGCGAGATTTGCAACATGCCTACGCCCAACGTCGAAGCCGTCAAACTGGATGAACTGAACGCCTGGCGCATCCGCCACGGTCAGGCCGAGTTGCTGGTGGCCCAACAAGGCGCGCATATCCTCAGCTATCAAGTGGACGGCCAGCCGCCGCTGATCTGGCTCAACGACCAGGCCACCTTCAAGGCCGGCAAGAGCATCCGCGCGGGCGTGCCGGTGTGCTGGCCGTGGTTCGGCAACCTGACGCGCAACCCCGACAGCGTACAGGCCATGCGCGTGAGCAACGACCCGGCCACCGCCCACGGCCTGGTGCGGGCGATGGATTGGTCGTTGAAGGGCATCGAAGCCGAAGGCGAAAGCCTCAAGGTGGAATTCGTGCTGCCCTACCCCGAGAACGGCCTCCCCGGCTGGCCTCATCAGGTCGACCTGACGCTGACCATCGTGATGGACGAGCAACTGCACATCCGCCTCACCAGCCATAACCGTGGCAGCGAAACCGTCAGCCTCAGCCAGGCGCTGCACAGCTACTTTGCCGTGAGCGACGTGCGCAACGTGCAGGTCGAAGGGGTGGATGGCTTGAGCTATATCGAGACCCTGGACGACTGGAAAACCGTCACCCAGGCCGGCAACCTGCACTTTGCCGGCGAGACCGACCGCATCTACCTCGATACCCCACCGAAGCTGAGCATCATTGACCCGCTGTGGGAACGCCGGATCGAGCTGACCAGCAGTGGTTCGCGCTCGGCGGTGATCTGGAACCCCTGGACCGAACGCGCCAAGGCCTTCAGTGACATGGCCGACGATGGCTGGCAGCGCATGCTGTGCATCGAGACGGCCAATGTGATGGACGATGTGGTGACGTTGTTGCCAGAAGCCAGCCATACCCTGGGCGTGAGCCTCTGCAGCAAGCCGCTCTAAGTCTAAGCCACACCATAAAATCGACTGTGGGAGCGGGCTTGCTCGCGAAGGCGGTGTATCAGTTGATACTCATTTGACTGACACGCCGCCTTCGCGAGCAAGCCCGCTCCCACATTTGGATCTACGCCATATCTGCGGCCTATTACAAATCAGCCTCCTGCACCACCCGCACCTTCTCCGCCTCCAGCGCATACGCCGCACTCGCCAGATCATTGTCGACCTTTTCGATCTTCAACGTGCCCGTCACCCACAGCGGTGTGTAGATGTCGTCCAGCTTCAGGCCCTTGGGAAAGCGCACCAGCACCAACTGGTTAGGCGGCGGTGGCGGGACGTGGATGCAGGCGCCGGGGTAGGGCACCAGGAAAAACAGCGTGCTGCGGCCCTTGGCGTCGGTTTCCAGCGGCACCGGGTAACCGCCGATGCGGATGTGCTTGTCATTCATGGCCGCCACGGTCTTGGTCGAATACATCACCGCCGGCAAGCCTTTGCTTTGCTTCAGGCCGCCTTTTTCGGTGAAGGTGCCGTTGGCTTCGGGGGAGTCGTGGTCGATCTCGGGCATGGCCTCGAGGGCTTTCTGGTCCGACTTGGGCATCAGTTCGAGCCAGTCGGTTTCCGGCAGCTCGGCGGCATGGGCCAGGCCACTGCCCAGCAGAAGAAGGGTCAACACTAGACGGCGCATGAAAGGGCTCGGCAATGAGTGGAAAGTGAACCGCCGAGCATTCTAGCCCCCTCTGCGCGCCAGGCAGAGAGGGCTTTATTGCATTTGAATCAGTTTCTTTTGATCAGGCCGTAGATCACCAGCAATACCACCGCGCCCACCAGGGCCCCGATGAAACCAGCACCTTGGCCGGCCTGGTAGATGCCCAGGGCCTGGCCGCCGTAAGTGGCCGCCAACGAACCGCCGATACCGAGCAGGATGGTCATGATCCAGCCCATGCTGTCATCGCCCGGTTTCAGGAAGCGTGCCAGCAGGCCAACGATCAAGCCGATAAAAATGGTTCCGATGATTCCCATGGCATTGCCCTCTGGTTGAGTCACTCAGCCAAAGCCCGGTCAGGCTTTGGCACTTAGCCATGAGAGAGATTAGCCGACGAATGGTTCCACCGGCGCCCCAGATTATTGTTCGGCGATCAGCGTCTCGACCTTGATGATCTGCTGGGCCAGCGTGGCCCGGTCAGCACAGCGCAGGTTGGCGTGGCCGACCTTGCGCCCGACCTTGAACGCCTTGCCATAGTGATGCAGATGGCAGTCAGCGATCGACAGGACTTTCTCGCTGTCCGGCACCTTGCCGATGAAGTTGAGCATGGCGCTTTCACCGACCTTGGCGGTCGACCCCAGTGGCAGCCCGGCCACCGCCCGCAGGTGGTTTTCGAACTGGCTGCACTCGGCGCCTTCGGTGGTCCAGTGCCCGGAGTTGTGGACCCGAGGGGCGATTTCGTTGGCCTTGAGGCCGCCGTCCACTTCAAAGAACTCGAACGCCATCACGCCGACATAATCGAGCTGCTTGAGCACCCGGCTGGAATAGTCTTCGGCCAGGGCCTGCAACGGATGGTCGGTGCTGGCGACGGACAGCTTGAGGATGCCGTCCTTGTGAGTGTTGTGCACCAGCGGGTAGAAACGGATCTCACCGTCACGGGCACGCACGGCGATCAGCGAGACTTCCCCGGTGAATGGCACGAAGCCTTCCAGCAGGCAGGCCACGCTGCCGAGTTCGGCGAACGTACCGACCACGTCTTCAGGCTTGCGCAGGACTTTCTGGCCCTTGCCGTCGTAACCCAGGGTGCGGGTCTTGAGCACGGCGGGCAGGCCGATGGCAGCGACGGCAGCGTCCAGGTCGGCCTGGGACTGAATGTCGGCGAAGGCTGGCGTGGGAATGCCCAGGTCCTTGAACATGTTCTTTTCGAACCAGCGGTCACGGGCGATCCGCAAGGCTTCGGCGCTCGGGTAGACCGGGACGAACTGGGACAGGAAGGCCACGGTTTCGGCCGGGACGCTTTCGAACTCGAAGGTCACCAGGTCAACTTCATCAGCCAATTGACGCAGGTGATCCTGGTCGCCGTAGTCGGCCCGCAGGTGTTCACCCAGTGCCGCGGCGCAGGCGTCCGGCGCCGGGTCCAGGAAAGCGAAGTTCATCCCCAGCGGTGTACCTGCCAGGGCCAACATGCGACCCAACTGGCCGCCACCGATTACACCGATCTTCATTCGTCAACAACCTCAGGCAATGCGTGGGTCTGGATTGTCCAGGACGCTGTCTGTCTGCTCAGCGCGGAATTTTTTCAGCACGGTATGAAATTGTGGGTGCTTGGCGCCCAGGATGCTCGCCGACAGCAGGGCCGCGTTGATCGCGCCAGCCTTGCCGATGGCCAGGGTCGCGACCGGGATGCCGGCCGGCATCTGCACGATCGACAGCAACGAATCGACACCCGAGAGCATCGCAGACTGGACCGGCACGCCCAGCACCGGCAGGTGGGTCTTGGCCGCACACATGCCTGGCAAATGGGCGGCGCCACCGGCACCGGCGATGATCACCTCGATGCCACGCGCCTCGGCCTCTTCGGCGTACTGGAACAGCAGGTCCGGGGTACGGTGGGCGGAGACCACTTTCACCTCGTAAGGGATGCCGAGCTTTTCCAGCATATCGGCGGTGTGGCTAAGGGTGGACCAATCGGACTTGGAGCCCATGATCACGCCAACCAGTGCACTCATCGTCGTGCCTCTTCTCTCTGGGCGCCCGCAGGCGCGTCAAAAAACAACAAGCCACGCAGGAAACCGGCGTGGCTTGTTGTACGAATTATGGCCGGGCGAACCGACCGAAGGCCGGGCAGTATACCGAAAATGGTGCGTTAAACGCACTTTCGCCGACCATCTGTCATTTGTGGTGAAGTGGCGGTTTTATTGACTCGCAGGTCAGCGAGGGAACAGCGCTGATCCCTTGTGGGAGCGGGCTTGCTCGCGAATGCGGTGTGTCAGTTAAGAAGGTGGCGACTGACACACCGCATTCGCGAGCAAGCCCGCTCCCACAGGGGTTCTGCGTGGGTTTCAGGACCCGATGGCACCCTGCGCCACGCCGCCTTCGAGCTTGCGCCACAACAACCGCACATTGGCCTTGCGCACCAAGGCGCAGCGGTACAGGCGGATCTCCAACGGCACGTGCCATTGCGGGCCGCCGCAGATCACCAGTTCGCCCCGGGCCAGTTCGGCGCGTACGCTCAGGTGCGGCACCCAGGCGATGCCCAGGCCTTCCAGGGCCATGCTTTTCAGGCTGTCGGCCATGGCCGTCTCGTAGATCGTGGTGAACCGCAGCGCCCGCTGGCGCAGCAACTGGTTGACCGAACGCCCGAGGAACGCCCCGGCGCTGTAGGCCAGCAGCGGCACGCTGGCCTCGCCTTCAGGGTCGAACAGCGGCTTGCCATCGGCATCGGCGGCGCACACCGGGAGCATCTCGGTCTGGCCCAGGTGCAGCGACGGGAAAATCTCCGGGTCCATCTGCATGGCCGAATCCGGATCGTAGAAGGCCAGCATCAGGTCGCAGCCCCCTTCACGCAAGGCGTGGACGGCATCGCCGACGTTGGTCGCCACCAGCCGCGTGGCGATGTTCATCCCTTCGTTGCGCAATTGCGCGATCCAGCGCGGGAAAAAGCCCAGCGCCAGGGAGTGGGCAGCGGCCACTTGGATGACTTCGCCCTGTCCACCTTCCAGGTGATGCAAATGACGCAGCACTTCACCCAGTTGCTCGACCACCGTGCGCGCCGTCACCAGGAACAACTGCCCCGCCGCCGTCAGCTCGACCGGCGTGCGCGAACGGTTGACCAGGGTCAGCCCCAGCGCCGCCTCGAGGCTGCGGATTCGCCGGCTGAAGGCCGGTTGGGTCACGAAACGCCGCTCGGCCGCCTGGGAGAAACTGCGGGTAGCGGCCAGGGCACTGAAGTCCTCAAGCCATTTGCTTTCAAGATTCATCACGCCTCCCTTAAACGCACCAAAACAGGTCACACGTTCGTCGCACCGCCGACGTCACACCGACATTATGCCGAATATGCATAGGCCAGTGCTTAACAGCATTGGCCCTATTTTTTTCCAGAGCCTAGGATTCGCAGCGTTCCGGCTCAGACCGGGTCCTTATCGAGATGATTTCCATCATGTCCTCCGCTGCATCATTCCGCACAGAAAAAGACCTGCTTGGCGTACTCGAAGTACCGGCGCAAGCGTATTACGGCATCCAGACCCTACGAGCGGTAAACAACTTCCGTCTCTCCGGCGTCCCGATCTCGCATTACCCTAAGCTGGTGGTCGGTCTGGCAATGGTCAAACAGGCCGCCGCTGACGCCAACCGCGAACTGGGCCAGCTCAGCGAAGCCAAGCACGCCGCCATCAGTGAAGCCTGTGCACGATTGATCCGCGGCGACTTCCACGAAGAATTCGTGGTGGACATGATCCAGGGCGGCGCTGGCACGTCGACCAACATGAATGCCAACGAAGTCATCGCCAACATCGCGCTGGAGGCCATGGGCCACCAGAAAGGCGAGTACCAGTACCTGCACCCCAACAACGACGTGAACATGGCGCAGTCCACCAACGACGCCTACCCAACCGCGATCCGCCTGGGTCTGCTGCTGGGCCACGACGCGTTGCTGGCCAGCCTCGACAGCCTGATCCAGGCATTCGCGGTCAAAGGTGAAGAATTCAGCCACGTCCTGAAAATGGGCCGCACCCAGCTGCAAGACGCCGTGCCGATGACCCTTGGCCAGGAATTCCGCGCCTTCGCCACCACCCTGAGCGAAGACCTGGCGCGCCTCAAAACCCTGGCGCCTGAACTGCTCACTGAAGTGAACCTGGGCGGCACCGCCATCGGCACCGGCATCAACGCCGACCCGCGCTACCAGGCCCTGGCCGTACAGCGCCTGGCAACCATCAGCGGCCAGCCGCTGGTTCCGGCCGCCGACCTGATCGAAGCCACCTCCGACATGGGCGCCTTCGTGCTGTTCTCCGGCATGCTCAAGCGCACTGCGGTCAAGCTGTCGAAGATCTGCAACGACCTGCGCCTGCTGTCCAGCGGCCCGCGCACCGGCATCAACGAAATCAACCTGCCGGCTCGCCAGCCAGGCAGCTCGATCATGCCCGGCAAGGTCAACCCGGTGATCCCCGAAGCGGTCAACCAGGTGGCCTTCCAGATCATTGGCAACGACCTGGCCCTGACCATCGCGGCCGAAGGCGGCCAACTGCAACTGAACGTGATGGAACCGCTGATCGCCTTCAAGATCTTCGACTCGATCCGCCTGCTGCAACGGGCCATGGACATGCTGCGCGAGCACTGCATCGTCGGCATCACCGCCAACGAAGCGCGCTGCCGTGAACTGGTCGAGCACTCGATCGGCCTGGTCACCGCCTTGAACCCTTACATCGGCTATGAAAACGCCACCCGCATCGCCCGTATTGCCCTGGAAAGTGGCCGCGGCGTGCTGGAACTGGTGCGCGAAGAAGGCTTGCTCGACGACGCCATGCTCGACGACATCCTGCGCCCGGAAAACATGATTGCTCCGCGTCTGGTACCGCTCAAAGCGTGATCGACACGAACACCGCTCACCAGGTCGAGGGACTAGACACCTCTCACCTTTTGAGGGCTTGGGGATCTTCCCCAAGCCCTTTTTTTAATTGATAGCAGCAAAGGATGACTGAATCTGTGGGAAGGAACCTACTCGCGATAAACAACGACGTGCTGCCCGTAGTAAACCGCGTCGCCAGCCAACGCGAGCAGGCTTGCCCCCACAATAACCTGACCGAAAGGCCAGGTGTTTCAAAGGATTCGTTTCGTCGGATGCACCACAACTGTGCAGACGGGCACCGCGCTGATAGGTATAGTGCCGCCCCTCTTCGCATGAGTGATCGTCTGCAGCGAGATCCTTAAACATGCGAAAACCGAACTAATAACAACCCGCAAAAATGGACCAGGACGAAACATTGCCTCACCTGTCGTGCCGCGCGCCGACCGATGTAACGCGACATTTCAAATGGCCAGCATTTGCTTAAACAAAAAACAGCGAGGAATACTCATGCTCGAAGTCATCAACGACTTCCTTTCAGGGAAAGTGCTGATCGTGCTCATTGTCGGGCTCGGTGGCTACTTCACGATCCGCTCGCGTTTCGTGCAGTTCCGTCATTTCTTTCACATGTTCACGGTGTTCCGTGACAGCCTGAAAAGCAGCACTGACCAACTCAGTTCCTTCCAGGCCCTGATGCTCAGCCTGGCTGGCCGTGTCGGCGCGGGCAACATCGCCGGTGTCGGCATCGCCGTGACCCTGGGTGGTCCTGGTGCGGTGTTCTGGATGTGGGTGACTGCCCTGGTCGGTATGTCCAGCAGCTTCTTCGAATGCTCCCTCGGCCAGCTCTACAAGCGCTGCGACTCCGAAGGCCAGTACCGTGGCGGCCCGTCCTACTACATCCAGCACGGCCTGCAGAAACGCTGGTTGGGCATGATCATGGCGTTCCTGCTGCTGATCACCTTCGGCTTCGCCTTCAACGGCCTGCAAGCCCACGCCGTGACCCACTCCCTGAACAACGCTTTCGGCTTTGACACCACCTACACCGGCCTGGCCCTGGCGGTATTGCTGGGCCTGGTGTTCATTGGCGGGATCAAGCGCATCGCCAAGGTGGCCGACCTGCTGGTACCGGTCAAAACCCTGGCGTACATAGGCGTAACTCTCTACGTGATCGTGCTGCAGTTCGAACACGTACCGGACATGCTGGCGACTATTGTCAGAAGTGCGTTCGGCCTGGATCAAGCCTTTGGCGGTCTGATCGGCAGCGCCATCATCATGGGCGTCAAGCGTGGCGTATTCGCCAACGAAGCCGGCCTGGGCAGTGCGCCTAACGTGGCCGCCGTAGCCTCGGTCGAGCATCCGGTAGCACAGGGTGTGGTCCAGGCGTTCAGCGTGTTCCTGGACACCTTCGTGATCTGCACCTGCACCGCGCTGCTGATCCTGTTGTCGGGCTTCTACACCCCTGGCTTCGAAGGCGACGGCATTGCTCTGACCCAGAACTCCCTGGCCGCCGTGGTCGGTGACTGGGGTCGGATTTTCATCTCCGTGGCCCTGTCGTTGTTCGTGTTCACCTCGATCCTCTACAACTACTACCTGGGTGAAAACAATCTGCGCTTCATGGTCGGTGAAAACCGCAAGGTGCTGATCGGCTATCGCGCCCTGGTGCTGGTATTGATCTTCTGGGGTGCCATCGAAAACCTGGGTACCGTGTTCGCCTTCGCAGACATCACCATGACCCTGCTGGCGTTCGTGAACCTGATCGCGCTGTTCCTGCTGTTCAAGGTCGGCATGCGCATCCTGCGTGACTACGATGACCAGCGTGCGGCCGGCATCAAGGTTCCAGTCTTCGACTCCAGCAAGTTCCCGGACCTGGACCTGGACCGCAACGCATGGCCAGCCACCCCGTCGGCACCGGTCGCCAAACCTGACGCCGAGACTGCTGGCGTGGCCGCAGCGCAACGCTGATCGGTAACAAGCAAAAAACCGGGCGCATCCCCTGCGCCCGGCGTGACACAGCCTAAGGTCGGCGTCATGCTCGGCCTTATGTTGTGGCAGCGAAGTAGAGCTGCCGTTTTCGTCCTCGGAGAACCCCCATGAATTCCTCGACCTATCCTGCCGCGCAGCACGTCATGGTGCTCTACACCGGTGGAACCATCGGCATGCAGGCCAGCGCCCACGGCCTGGCCCCGGCATCCGGTTTCGAAGCGCGGATGCGCGATTACCTGCGCAGCCAACCCGAACTCGTCGTCCCGCAATGGCGTTTCCGGGAAATGTCGCCGCTGATCGACAGCGCCAACATGACCCCGGCCTATTGGCAGCAACTGCGCGAAGCCGTGGTCGATGCCGTGGACGTGCAGGGTTGCGACAGCATCCTGATCCTGCACGGCACCGACACCCTGGCCTACAGCGCCGCAGCGATGAGCTTCCAACTGTTGGGCCTGCATGCGCGAGTCTGCTTCACCGGCTCGATGCTGCCCGCCGGCGTGACCGACAGCGACGCCTGGGAAAACCTCAGCGGCGCGCTGGTCGCCCTTGGCCAGGGTCTGGCGCCGGGCGTGCACCTGTACTTCCACGGTGAGCTGCTGGCGCCAACCCGTTGCGCGAAAGTGCGCAGCTTTGGTCGTCACCCGTTCAAGCGCCTGGAACGCCAGGGTGGCGGCGTCAAAGCCTCCTCGCTGCCGGCGCAGTTGAATTACAACCAGCCCAAGCAACTGGCGAACATCGCGGCGCTGCCGCTGTTTCCCGGCATCAGCGCGCAGATCCTGGACGGCCTGCTGGGCAGCGGCATCCAGGGCCTGGTGCTGGAATGCTACGGCAGCGGCACCGGGCCGAGCGACAACCCGGCCTTCCTCGCCAGCCTCGAGCGGGCGCGGGACAGGGGCGTGGTGGTGGTGGCGGTGACCCAATGCCATGAAGGTGGCGTCGAGCTGGATGTCTATGAAGCCGGTAGCCGCTTGCGTGGCGTTGGCGTGCTGTCCGGCGGCGGCATGACCCGCGAGGCCGCGTTCGGCAAGTTGCAGGCCTTGATTGGCGCAGGGCTGCCAGTGGATGAGGTTCGGCGGCTGGTAGAGCTGGACCTGTGTGGCGAGCTGAGCTGAGCTTAGACACTGCAAAACCTGTGGGAGGGGGCACTTGTGGGAGCAAAGCTTGCTCGCGATGCAGGCGACACGGATCAACTGTAAGGTCGCGTCATCGCTCTTCGCGAGCAGCTTTGCTCCCACAGGTTAATCCCACATTAGAGGTTGTGTTGAACCTTCGATTTTCATCCGGCATATAACTTGCTCCGTTTCCAACCTCCCCCAGGCTGGAAACGGACATGCTTCATTCCCACCTCACCACCCTCAACGCCGTCTCCCTGGTACTGAGCACCTTCAAGAGCCAAGGGCTGTCCAGTGAGGCATTGCTGGCCGGCAGCGGCATCAGCGCGGCGGACCTGAGCCGGGCCGATACGCGCATCACCACCAACCAGGAGATGCAAGTCTGCGCCAACGCCGTGGCCCTCAAGCGCGACATCGGCCTGGAACTGGGCCGGCGCATGCACGTTTCGTCCTACGGCATGCTCGGTTATGCCCTGCTCACCAGTGCCACCTTGGGTGACGCCTTGCGCCTGGCGCGGCGCTATCCGGCGCTATTGGGAACACTCTTCGAACTGAACCTGGACGATGACGGCCAGTACATCTGGTTCAGCGCCAGCGATTATCGGGAGAACCCGGCCCTGGCGGTGTTCAATGCCGAGTTCTGCATGGTTTCGCTGAAGGTCATCTGTAACGACCTCCTTGGTCATGCACTGCCCTTGCGTGCGGCACGCTTCGAACATCCGGCGCCCGACTACCAGGTACGCTACACCGCGCCCTTCGACTGCCCGGTGCGCTTTGACAGCGACGATAATGCGTTCGCCTTCGAGCGCCACTGGCTCGAACAACCCTTGCCCCTGGCCGACCCCATCACCCATCACGCCATGGCCGAACGTTGCCGCCGGCAAAACACCGAGTTCACCGGACGCCAGGCCTGGCTGGGGCGGATCCGCCAGTTGCTCGACGCCCAACTGGACGCCGCACCCGGGCTGGAAGGCCTGGCCGAACAGATGAACTGTTCGGCGCGCACCTTGCGCCGGCACCTCAAGGACCTGGGCTGCAGCTACCAGGAACTGCTGGACGAACTGCGCTTCGAACGGGCCAAGCAGATGCTCTGCGAGGACCAATTGCCAATCTATCGAATCGCCGAACGACTGGGCTTCAGCGAAACCGCCAGCTTCCGCCACGCCTTCGTGCGCTGGAGCGGCGTGGCGCCAAGCCAGTTCAGGGCCTGACCCCTTCCTGGGAGTCGCCGCTTGCATGGACGACATCTAATCCCTGTGGGAGCAAGGCTTGCCCGCGATGGCGTCAGACCAGACACATCCTGCTCCAACATTCCAAGTCGGATCTACTCCTGCTGTCCTAGCCTTGAACTAAAGGACAGATTAAGGATGATCACTTGTGACAACACTGCCTCATTCCCAACAGTTGCGTTCCGGACGTTATTCGCAGTCCGGACAAATCTATTTACTGACCGTGAATACGCACGACCGCGAGCCGTTTTTTGGCCGCTTCGAGACCGGACGCTTAGTAGTCGATGCCTTCCGAAAGGCTCAGGAAGAACAATTTGCCCATTCGTTGGCCTGGGTGGTGATGCCAGACCATTTTCACTGGCTGATCGAATTGCAGGGTATAGAACTCTCCAAGCTGATCGCGCGAACAAAGTCTCGGACCACGGTTGTCTTCAATCGATTGATGCAGCGGGAAGGATCGCTTTGGCAGGAGGGATTTCATGACCGGGCCATTCGCAAGGAGGAAGATCTGCAAACAGTCGCTCGATATATCGTGGCAAACCCGCTGCGAGCCGGTTTAGTTACAAAAATTGGGGACTACCCATTGTGGGACGCGATCTGGATCTGATGCGATTCAAGCTGCGCCCATGATGGCCTCATCGCGGGCAAGCCTTGCTCCCACTGGTATTCCAAATGCTGCTTTTGGGGGGAGCAAACCTGCTTCCACAGGCATTCCAAATGCTGCCTTTGGGAGGAGTAAACCCGCTTCCACAGGTATTCCAAATGCTGCCTTTGGGAGGAGTAAACCTGCTTCCACAGGCATTCCAAATGCTGCCTTTGGGAGGAGTAAACCTGCTTCCACAGGCATTCCAAATGCTGCCTTTCGGGGGAGCAAACCTGCTTCCACAGGCATTCCAAATGCTGCCTTTGGGGGGAGCAAACCTGCTTCCACAGGCATTCCAAATGCTGCCTTTGGGGGGAGCAAACCTGCTTCCACAGGCATTCCAAATGCTGCCTTTGGGAGGAGCAAACCTGCTTCCACAGGTATTCCAAATGCTGCCTTTGGGGGGAGCAAACCTGCTTCCACAGGCATTCCAAATGCTGCCTTTTGGGGGGCCTGCTCCCACAGGTACTCCAGATGCTGCTTTTTGGGGAGCAGCCTTGCCCCCATGGCATTCAAGGCGCGGTCCTGTGGGAGCATGGCTTGCCCGCGATGGCAATATGACTAACCCCGCAAAAACGCCTGGTGCAACTCATCCAATGTTTGGAAATGATACGCCGGGCCCTCGGCGCTGAGTTCTTCATGGCTGCCAAACCCATACCCCACCGCTGCCGCATCCAGGCCATTGCGGTGGGCGCCGATCAGGTCGTGCTTGCGGTCGCCGATCATCAGGGTGTTGGCCGGGTCGAGGCCTTCTTCGGCCAGCAGGTGGGCGATCAGCTCGACTTTGTTGGTGCGGGTGCCGTCCAGTTCGCTGCCGTAGATCACCTTGAAGTACCGGGCGAAGTCGAAGTGGCGGGCGATTTCCCGGGCGAAGATCCAGGGTTTGGAGGTGGCGATGTACAACTGGCGCCCTTGGCCGCCCAAGGTTTCCAGCAGTGGCATCACGCCATCGAAGACGCGATTTTCGTATAGGCCGGTGACCTTGAAGCGTTCGCGATAGAAATTCACCGCCTCCCAGGCCTTCGCTTCATCGAAGTCGTAAAACTGCATGAAGGCCTGCAGCAGCGGTGGGCCGATGAAATGCTCGAGGCGGGTCAGGTCGGGTTCGTCGATGCCCAGTTTGCTCAAGGCGAACTGGATCGAACGGGTGATGCCCTCGCGAGGGTCGGTGAGGGTGCCATCGAGGTCGAAGAGTACAGTCTGGTAATGCATTGCAGTTCCTGGGTGATCATGAAGTTCACTCAACAGGCTTGAATGAAACTGTGGCGAGGGGATTTATCCCCGCTGGGCTGCGCAGCAGCCCCCAAAAAACTGAATGTAACAAACTTGGCACACTGCGGTGGCAGGGTTTGGGGCTGCTACGCAGCCCAGCGGGGATAAATCCCCTCGCCACAATGGTTCATTCGACATCTTAGGTAGGCGATTCAGGGCTGGTCGTAGCCTTCAGCCAGATGCAGGTCCTTGAGCTTCACGTAGTTCGCCGCGCTGTAGGTGAAAAACGCGCGCTCCTTGTCCGTCAGCGGCCGGGCCTGCTTCACCGGGCTGCCCACATATAAAAAGCCGCTTTCCAGGCGCTTGCCCGGCGGTACCAGGCTGCCGGCACCGATGATCACATCATCTTCGACCACCGCGCCGTCCATGACGATGCTGCCCATGCCGATCAGGATCCGGCTGCCCACGGAGCAGCCATGGAGCATGACCTTGTGGGCGATGGTCACGTCGTCGCCGATCAGCAACGGGAAACCCTCGGGATTGAACGGCCCGGCGTGGGTGATGTGCAGCACGCAACCATCCTGGACGCTGGTACGCGCACCGATACGGATGCGGTGCATGTCGCCACGAATGACCGTCAGCGGCCAGACGGAGCTGTCTTCGCCGATTTCGACGTCGCCGATCACCACCGCGGTGCTGTCGACAAAAGCGCCACGGGCTAGCCGCGGGCTGTGGTTCTGGTACGTGCGAAGGGTCACGATAGGCTCTCTCTTATCCGGTGATAGGCGCTGCTAGCTGCGGTGAACGTCGATTGTAATTAAGATGGGCCCATGTTTCTTCCAGCCAAGGTGTCGACCGTGAGCGTGAACAACCCTCTTTTGCAGCCCTATGACCTGCCGCCATTCTCGGCGATCCGTGCCGAGCACGTGCAACCGGCCATCGAGCAGATCCTGGCTGACAACCGTGCTGCCATCGCCGAGCTCCTCAAGACCCAAGTCCAGCAGCCTACCTGGGCCGGCCTGGTGTTGGCGATGGACGAGCTCAATGATCGCCTGGGCGCCGCCTGGAGCCCGGTCAGTCATCTGAACGCCGTGCGCAACAGCCCCGAACTGCGCGAAGCCTACGAGGCCTGCCTGCCGGCGCTGAGTGCCTACTCCACCGAGCTGGGCCAGAACCGCGAGCTGTTCCAGGCCTTCGAAGCCCTGGCGAGCAGCCCTGAAGCCGCGGGTTTCGACGTGGCGCAGAAAACCATCCTGGAACATTCCCTGCGTGACTTCCGCCTGTCGGGCATCGACCTGCCACCCGAGCAGCAGAAGCGCTACGCCGAAGTGCAGAGCAAACTGTCCGAACTGGGCAGCCGCTTCTCCAATCAACTGCTGGACGCGACCCAGGCCTGGACCAAGCACGTCACCTTTGAGGCCGCCCTCGCCGGCCTGACCGACTCGGCCAAGGCGCAAATGGCCGCGGCCGCCCAGGCCAAGGAGCTGGACGGCTGGCTGATCAACCTGGAATTCCCCAGCTATTACGCGGTGATGACCTACGCCGAAGACCGCGCCCTGCGTGAAGAAGTCTACGCCGCCTACTGCACGCGTGCGTCGGACCAGGGCCCGAATGCCGGCCAGAACGACAACGGCCCGGTGATGGAACAGATCCTCGACCTGCGTCAGGAACTGGCCCAATTGCTCGGCTTCGCCAACTTCGCCGAGTTGAGCCTGGCGACCAAGATGGCCGAATCCAGCGATCAGGTCCTCAGTTTCCTGCGCGACCTGGCCAAGCGCAGCAAGCCGTTCGCCGCCCTGGACCTGGAGCAGCTCAAAGCCTTCGCCGCCGAACAGGGCTGCCCCGACCTGCAAAGCTGGGACAGCGGTTTCTACGGTGAAAAACTGCGCCAGCAGCGTTACAGCGTGGCCCAGGAAGCCCTGCGTGCGTACTTCCCGATCGACAAGGTACTGGGCGGCCTGTTCGCCATCGTGCAGCGCCTCTATGGCATCGAGATCGCCGAACTGAAAGGCTTCGACAGCTGGCACCCGGACGTGCGCCTGTTCGAAATCAAGGAAAACGGCCAGCACGTCGGCCGCTTCTTCTTCGACCTCTACGCCCGCGCCAACAAGCGTGGCGGTGCCTGGATGGATGGCGCCCGCGACCGTCGTCGCACCTTCGAAGGCGTCCTGCAAAGCCCGGTCGCCAACCTGGTGTGCAACTTCACCCCGGCGGACAGCGGCAAGCCGGCGCTGCTGACCCACGATGAAGTCACCACCCTGTTCCACGAATTCGGCCATGGCCTGCACCACCTGCTGACCCGCGTCGAACACGCCGGCGTGTCCGGCATCAACGGCGTGGCCTGGGATGCCGTGGAGCTGCCGAGCCAGTTCATGGAAAACTGGTGCTGGGAGCCTGAAGGCCTGGCGCTGATTTCCGGCCACTACGAAACCGGCGAGCCGCTGCCCCAGGACCTGCTGGAGAAAATGCTCGCGGCGAAAAACTTCCAGTCCGGCCTGATGATGGTCCGCCAACTGGAGTTCTCGCTGTTCGACTTCGAGCTGCACGCCACCCACGGCGATGGCCGCAGCGTGCTGCAAGTGCTCGAAGGCGTGCGCGACGAAGTGTCGGTCATGCGTCCACCGGCCTACAACCGCTTCCCCAACAGCTTCGCCCACATCTTCGCCGGCGGTTATGCGGCGGGCTACTACAGCTACAAATGGGCGGAAGTGTTGTCGGCCGACGCCTTCTCCAAGTTCGAAGAGGACGGCGTGCTCAACGCCGACACCGGACGTGCCTTCCGTGAGGCGATCCTGGCCCGTGGCGGCTCGCAGGAGCCGATGGTGCTGTTCGTCGACTTCCGTGGCCGTGAGCCGTCGATTGACGCACTCTTGCGCCACAGCGGCCTGACCGAGGACGCGGCAGCATGAGCGAGGGACCTGTGATTACCAAGCGACGCTTTATCGCCGGGGCGGTCTGCCCGGCCTGCAGCGAGCCGGACAAGTTGATGATGTGGAACGAAGACGGCGTGCCGCACCGTGAATGTGTGGCCTGCGGTTATTCCGACACACTCAACGAGCAAGGCCTGTCGGTGCCCAAGGAATTGGGCACCCGGGTCAATACCTCGGCGCTCAAGGCGCCGGACGCCAAGGTTCAGGCGGTGCAGTTTTTCCCCAACCCGAAGCTGAAGAAAAAAACCGACTGACATCTTTGGCATCACCTTCCGGGCCGCCCGGCCCGGAAGCGTTACATATGTACCGCAGCGCCTCATGCATTCCTCATCAGACTGGCCTGACACGTCCAGACTGACAGGAAGCCTCCATGTACCGCCCTTATGATCCCCTCTTGCAGGCCTATGTCCTGCCACCTTTTTCAAACATCCGCGTCGAACACTTCTCTCCCGCGCTAGACCAGATCATTGCCGAAAGCCTTGCCAAAGTCGCCGAGATCATCAAGACCCAGACACCGTACCCTACGTGGGATGACCTGGTGTTGGCGATGGATGAAATCCACGCACGCCTGAGAAGCTTCGGCTTTGTATTGGAACTCATGGCATCGACCAGGACTGACGATGCCTGGGAGCAGGTTTCGGACGATTGCCAACAACGGCTGCAAGATTTCCAGCGATCGCTGATGCAACATCCCGAACTGTTTCAGCTTTACCAACGCTTGGCGAACAGCCAGGTCGGCCTGCATTTTTCCCCCGTGCGAAAACGAACGCTGGCGAAAATCCTGCGGCGGTTGCGCCAGAATGGAATGGGATCGCCGTCACCGGAGAAGCTCAATGACCTGAAGCTACGTATCCAAGGCGCCCAGACCTTGTTCCTTGAGCACTTGCACGCAGCGAACAAAGCGTGGAGCAAAATACTCCATGATGAAACCCAATTGAGTGGCCTGCCGTCATCCTTCAAGCAGCTCATGGCCGAGCAAGCCCGTGAAAAGGGCGGCACAGGCTGGCTGCTGACCCTCAACGACGAGTCGTTTCGCATCGTCACCCGTTACGCCGACGATCCTGTCTTGCGCAAGCAAATGTACGCTGCCTATAGCACCCGCGCATCGGATCAAGGGCCCCAGGCCGGGGTTTACGACAACGGCGAAGTGCTGCGCCAATTGCTCAGGGATCGGTATGCACTCGCCAAACTGCTGGGCTATTCAAGCTACGCGCAGATGGCAGTCGAGCCAGAGCAAGCGCAGTCGCCAGAAGACGTCATGACGTTCTTGCAAGGGCAGCTTGACCAACAGGAAACCGTGTTTGCCGAAGATGCGAAGCAACTGGAGGCGTTTGCCAAGACACAACATGTCAACAAATTAACGCCCTGGAATGTGCAGTACCTGGCAGAAAAACTTCGTCGGCAAACGGCCGGTATCTCGGAGCAGGACGTCAGCGCCTGGTTCGCACTGGAACCGACTTTTGCCCAGTTGCTGCTGATCGCCACGGATCTGTTTGGCGTGGACTTCATCGAGCGCCAGGACGTGACGAGCTGGCATCGGCAGGTGCGTCTTTTCGAAGTCCGGGAGGGGGGCGAAACCCTCGGCTACTTTTATTTCGATCCCTTCGAATATGCGGATCAGAATGGCTTTCCTAATACCACTACCCTGCGAAACCGCCGCATCACCGCCGAGGGCCGGCCGCGTTATCCCATCGCGGTGCTGCATGGCTGGTTGCCGCGCGGTTCCAGCACCCGCCCCCTGTTGCTGGATTATCAGCAACTGCGAGTGCTCTTCCACGAATTAGGGCACTGTCTGCACCATGTGTTAAGCCGGGTTGAATACCGCGACGTCTCGGGCATCACCGCGCTCAGCCGGGACGCGGCCGAATTCGCTGGCGTGTTGTTCGAACAGTGGTGCACCTCCAAAGAATTCCTCATCCGGATATCGAAGCACCACCAAACCGGAGCACCGTTGCCGGACAAAGTCGCCGATCAGTTGATGGTTTATCTACAGACCCAAACCAGTTGGGGCATTGCGGGGCAGATACGCGATGCGTTATTCGACATGGAACTGCACCACAGCCACGGTGACGGTCGTACCGCCCAGCAAGTATTCGAGCACGTGCGTGCAAAAGTAGGCCACTTACCGGTGTTCATGCACGAACGCTGGCCCAATGGCCTGGATTACATGGTCACAGGCTACGCCGCCGGGATTTATACCTACCTTTGGTCCACGAGCCTGGCCAGGGCCGTATTCGAACGATTCAAGCGCAACGGCTTATTCGATAGGGAAACCGGCAGGGTGTTGCGTGAAACGATATTCGAGTGGGGCGATTCACGGCCTCTATCGACGTCCATCGATGCTTTTTTACACGCAACCGATCACCGCGCCGGAACCAGCGCTTGAGGGTCAAGGTGACGCGCCGGGGTCGTTGAATTGACCCAACTTTCCAGGGAGCAAAGGGCAAAGACGCTGGTGCTGCAATCGCCATTCGCCAGCGCCACGCGGAGTTTGTCGACATCGGCCTGCATCATGTAGCGCACGCCGTCCTTGAAGTGATGGCTGTCACCGAAGCCCCCTTCGGTCATTTCGTTCAAGGCATCCTCTTTGCTCCAACCCTGCACCACCACCCGGTACATGGCGGCGACCAGCCCGGTGCGGTCCGAGCCATGCTTGCAGTGCATCAGCACCGGCCCCTTGGCTTCGGCCACCTGAACGGCGCGCAAAGCCCTGAGGATGTCGCTGTCATCGACATGATTGGTGCGATAGGGCAACTGCACTTGCTCAATGCCGGGGGTGGACAGCCAGCGATTGTCCGACTCCGGCAGAAAGTTGATGACCGTGCCGATCCTCAGCTTGCTCAGCAAGGGCTGCGCTGCGCCGTCCGGCAGGGCGCTGCGGTAGAGCGTCGGTGACATCTGGTAGAGGTTGTAGGCCTTTTCCACCGGCTGCGCCCATTCAGCGGGCCTCACCTGCGTGGAGTCGGCCGCTTGGGCGCAGGCCCCGGCCAGCCCGATGAGCAAGGCCAGGCACAGCAGTGAACGGGAACAGAGCTTGAGCATGCACGGACGACCGAAAACGAAGGAACCAACAGTTTCGGCTCGCTGCGGTTAAAAGCCTGTGAGGAGAACGTCAAAGCGTTGTGAACGATGATCGAGGATTCGGGCTGCCGAATGGCACTGGCCTTAATCGAATGCAAAGAATACTGTATGCACATACAGCTTTCGGAGTGCTCCCATGTCAGCTTCTCTTCCGCCTCGCGGCCGCGGCACCGCGACCAACCCGCATAACCGCTTCGCCCCGAATCGCTCGGTGGCCGAAGATGACGGCTGGTACCAGGAAGTCCCGCCGACCCAGGGCACCGAAGTGCGCATCGAAATGGCCAAGACCATCATTACCCGCAACACCTCGTCCGATATCCCCTTCGACCGCTCGATCAACCCGTACCGAGGCTGCGAACACGGCTGCATCTACTGCTATGCGCGGCCCAGCCATGCCTATTGGGACCTGTCGCCGGGGCTGGATTTCGAAACGAAGCTAATCGCCAAGACCAATGCCGCCGATGTGCTGGAAGCGCAATTGTCCCGGCGCGGCTATCAATGCGCGCCGATCGCGCTGGGTTCCAACACCGACCCCTATCAGCCTATCGAACGCGAGCAACGGATCACCCGGCGGATTCTCGAGGTGCTGCTGCGCTATAGGCATCCGGTGACCATCGTCACCAAGGGTTCGCTGATCCTGCGCGACCTGGACCTGCTGACCGAGCTGGCGCAACAGCGCCTGGTGCATGTGATGATCAGCCTCACCACCCTGGACGATGAGCTCAAGCGTATTCTCGAACCCCGCGCGGCGGCGCCCAAGGCGCGGTTGCGGGCGATCAAGGTCATGCGCGAGGCGGGCATTGCCGTGGGGGTGCTGTGTGCACCGATGATCCCGATGATCAATGACAGCGAGATCGAGAGCCTGCTGGCCGAAGCCCACGCCGCCGGCGCGCAGAATGCCGCCTACGTCATGCTGCGCCTGCCGCTGGAAGTTGCGCCGCTGTTCGAGGAGTGGTTGCAGGCGCACTACCCGCAACGCGCCGCCCACGTGCTGAGCCTGGTGCGCCAGAGCCGCGGTGGCGAACTGTATGACAGCCGTTTCGGTGCGCGGATGCGCGGCGAAGGCCCGTTCGCCGACCTGCTGGCCCAGCGTTTCGCCAAGGCCCTCAAGCGCTTGGGGCTTGAGCGTCGCGACGGATACCATCTTGATTGCGATGCCTTCTGTCCGCCGGGCCGACAGATGTCTTTGATTTGATTAAAGTTGACCTTGGAACAGCGCTGGGCATGAGCTGCGCCAGTGTTTTGCCACCCCTGTAATCATTGTTCTAGAGCCTTCGATTTCAGTTTGAGTTAAGTTTCGGCCGCTACCTTGTTCAGCGAGTGACTGATGGGTCGGACATGTCGACCTGGATGTTTTTAACCAGCCACTGGCGTCATACCGTCAAAAAGAGGATGAATCATGAGTGACAAGGATAAACAGCCGTTGGCTGCGTCGGCTTCAGCCCAACCCCAGGCGGAAACCGCCGATGCAGCGCTGCAGCATATTGTTGACGGCTTTTTGCATTTCCATCACGAGATCTTTCCGCAACAGGAAGAACTCTTCAAGAAACTCGCCACCGCCCAGACGCCCCGGGCGATGTTCATCACCTGCGCCGATTCGCGCATCGTGCCCGAGTTGATCACCCATAGCTCCCCCGGCGACCTGTTCGTGACCCGTAACGTCGGCAACGTCGTGCCACCTTATGGGCAAATGAACGGCGGCGTCTCCACCGCCATCGAATACGCCGTGCTGGCCCTCGGCGTGCAGCACATCATCGTTTGCGGCCATTCCGATTGCGGCGCCATGCGTGCCGTGCTCAACCCCGACACCCTGGAAAAAATGCCCACGGTAAAAGCCTGGCTGCGCCACGCCGAAGTGGCCAAGACCATGGTCCACGACAACTGTCCGTGTGGCGACGAAAAACAGACCATGTCGATCCTCACCGAAGAGAACGTGATCGCGCAGTTGCAGCATTTGCGAACGCATCCCTCGGTCGCATCGCGCATGGCCAATGGTCAGTTGTTCATCCATGGCTGGGTGTACAACATCGAGACCAGCGAGATCAAAGCCTATGACGCGGACCAGGGACGTTTCCTGCCGCTCGATGGCAGCCATCCGATACCGGTGGCGACGCCCAAAGCGCGCTTCTAACCACTCCTAAACTTGTGTGGTTCAAGCCTTGCCGCCATTTGCGCGGTAGGGCCTCGCCATGCCTGAAGAAAACTTCGGGAGAGTCGCCATGCGTGCTCAATTAAAAGCTGTTCTGCCACGGGAGCTATTGGCTTCGGTGGTTGTGTTCCTGGTGGCGCTGCCCTTGTGCATGGGCATTTCCATCGCGTCCGGCCTGCCACCGGCCAAAGGCCTGATCACCGGCATCATCGGTGGCCTGGTAGTGGGTTTCCTGGCCGGTTCCAAGCTGCAAGTCAGTGGCCCGGCCGCCGGGTTGGCGGTGTTGGTCTTCGAATTGGTGCGCCAGCATGGCGTGGCCATGCTCGGGCCGATCCTGCTGCTGGCCGGTCTGCTGCAATTGTTGGCCGGGCGTTTTCGCCTGGGTTGCTGGTTCCGGGTCACCGCGCCTGCGGTGGTGTACGGGATGCTCGCGGGTATCGGCGTGCTGATCGTGTTGTCCCAGGTCCATGTGATGCTCGACGCGGCGCCCAAGCCGTCGGGGCTGGATAACCTGGCGGCATTCCCGGCGGCGGTGGCCCAGGCCTTGCCGTCCTTCGGTTGGCAGGCCGGCCTGCTCGGTCTGTCTACGATTGCGGTGATGTGGCTGTGGGAAAAGTTTCGCCCCCACAGCCTGCGCTTCGTTCCCGGTGCCTTGCTGGGCGTTGGCCTGGCGACCATCGCCAGCCTGCTGCTGGCCTTGCAGGTCAAACGGGTGGAAGTCCCGGAAAACCTCGCCGAAGCCATTGATTGGCTGCGCCCGGCAGACCTGCTGAACCTGGCCGACCCGACGCTGCTGGTCGCCGCTTTCGCGGTCGCCTTCATCGCCAGTGCCGAAACCCTGCTATCGGCAGCCGCCGTGGATCGCATGCACAGCGGTGAGCGTGCGGACTTCGACCGCGAACTGTCGGCGCAAGGGATCGGCAACATGCTCTGCGGCCTGCTCGGCGCCCTGCCGATGACCGGGGTGATCGTGCGCAGCTCGGCCAACGTCCAGGCCGGGGCCACCACGCGGATGTCGACGATTTTCCACGGCCTGTGGTTGTTGCTCTTCGTGCTGTTGCTGTCCAGCGTGCTGCAAAGCATTCCGGTGGCGAGCCTGGCGGGGGTGTTGGTGTACACCGGCTTCAAACTGGTGGACCTCAAGGCGTTTCGCAGCCTGGGCCGCTATGGCCGGATGCCGATGTTCACCTACGCCGCCACGGCGTTGGCGATCATCTTCACCGACCTGCTGACCGGTGTGCTGATCGGCTTCGGCCTGACCCTGGCGAAACTGGCCTGGAAAGCCTCGCGGCTGAAAATCAGCCTGATCGACCTGCCCCAGGAAGGCGAGATGGAACTGCGCCTGGTCGGCGCGGCCACCTTCCTCAAGGTGCCCGCGTTGACCCAGGTGCTGGGCACCATACCGACGGGCGCGACCGTGCATGTGCCGCTCAATAACCTGAGCTACATCGATCACTCGTGCCTGGAGCTGCTGGAAGAATGGGGCCGGGCGAATGCCAGCAAGGGTTCGAAGCTGCTGATCGAATCCCGCGGACTCAAACGCCGGTTGGAAGGGCGGTTGCGTACCACCGTAGGGGTTGGCGCAGCGACCGGTTAACCCTGCCCCTGTGGGAGCGAGCCTGCTCGCGATTGCGGTGGATCAGTCGACATAAATGTTGAATGTCCAACCGCTATCGCGAGCAGGCTCGCTCCCACAAGGGACTGGTGCTGGACATGTAGTGGTCTAATGAAACCGGACACCCATTTAGGCGAGAATGCTCGCCAGATCGAGGTGTCAGATGACCAAACAACGCCGCTCCTTTACTCCTGAATTCAAGCGCGAGGCTGCCGACCTTGTGCTC